>NZ_CAXATZ010000043.1:0-20294 GCF_963971605.1 uncultured Xanthomarina sp. | reverse complement strand
GGCAGCTGTTGTGTTTAATGGCTTTAATAACCACACGTTCCACATAGGTGTTTCCAGTAAGCGCTTTTAAGCCTTTAAAAATAATTGGATGAAAACTCACGATCAGGTTGCAATTGGCCTCAATGGCTTCGTCAACTACTGTTTCCAGAGTGTCCAATGTAACCAAAACACCTGAAAGTTTGGCATTTTTATCTCCTACCAAAAGACCCACATTATCAAAATCTTCAGCGTAAGCTAAGGGAGAAAGGGCTTCCAAATGATTTATGACATCTTGAACTATCATAATTTTGTGTTATTAAGTTTCAAACAAAGATAAAATTTTTAAATTCGCTTTCATGAAATTCTTACGATACATCTTGTTTCCCATAGTGCCAATTTACTTTTTAGTGACTTGGACCAGAAACAAATTGTACGATTCAAATCTTAAAAAGAGCACGTCTTACAGCTTTCCGGTGATTTGTGTTGGTAATTTAAGTGTTGGAGGTACTGGTAAATCGCCAATGATCGAGTATTTGATTAGACTGTTGAAAGACCATTACAAATTGGCTACCTTAAGCAGAGGTTATAAACGGCAAACTCAAGGTTTTCAATTGGCGAATGCTCAAGATTCGGCTAAAACACTTGGGGATGAACCTTTTCAGTTTTACAATAAATTTGGAAAAGATGTTTTGGTGGCTGTAGATGCCAATAGACAAGCTGGAATTGAACAATTACGTGCTTTAAGCAACAAGCCTGATGTGATTTTGCTGGACGATGCCTTTCAGCACAGAAAGGTACAAGCAGGATTTAATATTCTTCTTACATCATACTATCAGTTGTATAGTAAGGATCTTGTATTGCCAACAGGCGATTTAAGGGAACCAAAAAGTGGCGCTAAGCGAGCGCATGTTATTATAGTGACCAAGTGTCCAGATACACTTACCGAACTTGAGAAAGAGCAGATTAAAAACAGCTTGCAACCCTTGCCCAATCAATTGGTGCTTTTTAGTAGAATCAATTATTCCAAAGTAGTTTATTCTGCTGAAAAAAGCATGGCGCTTAAAGACTTAAAAGCTTTTACTTTGGTCACTGGGATTGCCAAGCCAAAGCCTTTGTTGGCATTTTTAAAAAAGAGCCAATTGGAGTTTCGTCATTTAAAATTTGAAGACCATCATATTTTCACGGAAAAAGAAATTGCTCAATTGGCAACATTGGACTGTATTTTAACAACAGAAAAGGACTACATGCGATTGAAGGACCAAATTACCTTAAGGGATAAATTATTTTATCTTCCTATTGAAGTGTCTTTGGATGCTCCAGATCTGTTCAACAAGGCAGTTTTAGGGTTTGTAAATTCCTAAACGGTTTCAGAATCTTGTTGAATTAATGCTTCGTATAATTTCTTTTCGAAGTCTTCTTGTTTGAACGGCTTGGAAATAATGTCGTCAAATCCAGCTTCATCAAATTCGTGCATTTTGTCTTCTAGGGTCACGGCTGTAAGGGCAAAAATGGTAATGTCCTTGTTAAAGGTTCTAATAAGTCTGGTGGCTTCCAAACCACTTATTCCAGGCATGTGAATATCCATTAAAACCACATGGTAATTTTTGTCTTTAACCATGTTAACGGCATCTTCACCATTGTCTATAACATCGCAGTTCAATTTCATTTTGTTGAGGATTTTTTTGGTAATCATTTGGTTGATCTTGTTGTCCTCAACAACTAAAATGTTTATGTTTTTTAAATCTATTTCACTAATGTCTTTAAAGTAATTTACAACCTCTTCGGTTTCTACTTTTTCAGAATATTTTAATGGAAGTTCAAACATGAATTTTGAACCCTTGCCAAGTTCACTTTTTAGTGAAATGGTTCCTTTAAGGATTTGAATCAATCCTTTAACAATGGAAAGACCTAAGCCTGTTCCACCATATTTTCTGTTAATTTGAATGGAGCCTTGCGAGAAACTTTCAAATAGTTGATTTTGTTTTTCTTCACTGATACCAATTCCGTTGTCTTCAATTTCAAATCTCACACTGTAAAGTTCGTCTTTTTCACTTACCTTAATGGCTCTTACCCAAATATCCCCATCTTTGGTGAACTTGATGGCGTTTCCTATTAAATTGATTAAAATTTGTGAAATTTTAATTTGATCTGCAATAAAGTTTTCAGGTAAATTGTTATCGTATTCAAAATGAATTTTAACATTATTATCTGTTGCAGAGTTGTTTAAAGCTGCAATAATATTGGTCATTTTCTTTTTAAGATTGAAGGCTTCTGGCTCGATATCTACCTTGTTGGCTTCAATTTTATTGATTTGAAGGATGTCGTTGATAAAGGTTAGAAGGTAATCCCCTGAAAATTTAAGTGATTTTAAATGCTGTATTTGGTTAGGTTTTGGATCTTCTTCCAAAAGCATGTTTGTTAAGCCTGTAACAGCATACAAAGGGGTTCTTAGCTCATGAGTTACAGTAGATAAAAAGTTTGCTTTGGTTTTAGAGGCAAGCTCTGCCTTTTCTTTGGAAACAATTAACTCTGCGTTTTTTTTATGCAGCATGTTATTTGTTTTCAGCCTTATGTTGTTGTTTTTATATAGCGATAAGGTTAAAAGGGATAAGATGGTAATTAACGCAATACTTAAAATGGTAGTTAATTTATTTAAGTTATTGGCTGCTTTTTGTTCTTCTAAATCAGCCAATTGCTTTTTTTGGTATTCTGTTTGGTTGTCAATAAGCAATTGCATTCTCTTTTCTTGAGAGAGACTGCTTCTTTTTATGGACAACAGGGAATCGTTTAACTTGATATGCTTTTTTAAATACTGGTTTGCAAGTTTGTAATTTCCAATTTCTTGGTTTAGATCGCTTAAAATAAGATATCCATCATTCAATACATTGTTGAAATGATTGGATTTGGCCATTTTCAATCCTTCATTGGCTTGGACCAATGCATCTTCAGTTTCACCTAGATTAATTAGGACTGTCCCTAAGTTAATTTTCGCACTACTTAAAATTTTATCCAAATCGAATCTTTTGGCAACTGAAATGGATTTTAAGAGATGCGTTTTGGCCTCATTGTATTTTTTTAAATTTATATATGTAATACCTTCATTTAAAAGGACTTCTGCCACAAAATTATCCAGGCCTTCTTGTTCAAAAAGGGTTTTGGCAGATTTATAGTAATCTAAAGCTTGTTGGTATTGTTTTTTACTGGTGTAAACATTGCCTAAGGTTTTATAAGTTTCGGCAAGGTTCACGTCGTCTTTTGCAAAACGTTGGACTTCATTGGCTTTTATAAGGGACTTAATGGCCTCGTCAGGTTCTTCAATAATGTACTGAAGTTTTCCTATTTTGGAGTAGATAATGCCTATGCTTTTTTGGTTGTCTATTTTAATGGCAAGTTCCAAAGCTTGGTCATATTTTTCCTGAGCTTCAAAATAGGCATTCTTTTCTATGTCTTTTTGTGCTTGATTTATTCGGGCATCAATAGTGTTTTGAATAGTTTCTTCATCTTCTTCAAAAGTTGTTTGAGATAAAGCACTAAAGCTCAACAACAGTATAATAGCACATATGTAATTGTTGAATCGGGACATTTTTTAGTTAACTAGTAAAAAACAAATATAAATATTTATTCGATAAAAGTTACTTTTTTATCGGCAAATTGCAAATTAAATCAATTATTCTGCTGGAATAACCGGTTTCATTGTCGTACCAACCAATAATTTTCACCATGTTTCCTATAACGGAAGTCATTTGTGAATCGAAAATACAAGAGTGTGTATTTCCTACAATATCTATTGAAACAATTGGGTCTTCGGTGTATTCCAAGATGTTTTTGTAATCATGTTCGGCAGCATATTTAAACGCTTGGTTGATATCTTCAATACTTACGGTTTTTTCCACATTAAAAGTAATATCTGTTAAGGAACCATTAGCTACAGGAACCCTAATGCCACAACCTCCAATAACATTGGAGAGTTCTGGAAACACCTTTGTTAAAGCTTTGGCAGCTCCAGTGGTTGTAGGAACAATGGATTGTCCAGCTGCTCTGGCGCGACGTAGGTCTTTGTGTGGTTGGTCGTGCAAACTTTGGTCGGAGGTGTATGAGTGAACCGTAGTAATGTATGCTTGTTTTACGCCACACAGTTTGTTTACAACATCAATCATTGGTGCTGCATTGTTGGTTGTGCATGAGGCATTGGAAACTATGGTTTCTTCGCCAGTTAAAATATGATTGTTGACACCCAAAACAATGGTTTTTATATCGTCTTCCAAGGGAGGAACACTTAAAATTACTTTTTGGGCTCCATTTAAAATATGGTGTTCAAGAGCTTCTTTGGTTTTAAATTTTCCAGTAGCTTCTATAACAAAATCCACTTGATAGGGTTTCCAGTTTATCTCTTTAGGATGATTGGCTTTTGAAAAAGGAATTTTTTTATCGTTCACAATCACATGGGAGTCGTCAAAAGTAACCTTTTCTTTAAAAATGCCGTGTATGCTATCGTATTTTAATAAATGGCTTAGGGTTTTGGTATCTGCTAAATCGTTTACAGCTACCACTTGAATGTGTTTGTTGTCTTGCAATAATCTGAAAACGCGTCTTCCAATGCGTCCAAAACCGTTTATAGCAACATGAATCATTAATTTATGTGTTTTTGAGCTTTATAAGAAGAACGAACCAAGGCACTGCTTTCCACATGTCTGAAACCCAATTCCAGTCCAATTTGCTTATACTCTTCAAACTGAGCTGGTAAAATAAACTGTTTTACAGGCAGATGTTTTTTGCTAGGTTGTAAATATTGGCCTATGGTTACCACGTCCACGTCTTGGGCTTTAAGGTCATGAAGGGTTTCTATAACTTCTTCTCGGGTTTCTCCAAGACCAAGCATGATACCAGATTTGGTTCTTCGTTGTCCCTGTACTTTTAAATATTTTAAAACACCTAAGCTTCTATCGTATTTTGCTTGGATCCTAACCTCTCTGGTTAAGCGCCTTACTGTTTCTATGTTATGGGATACCACTTCAGGAGCTACGTCTATGATCCTGTCTAAATGTTGTTCTATGCCTTGAAAATCCGGAATTAAGGTTTCTAAGGTGGTTTCTGGATTCATTCTTCGAACAGCTTTTACGGTTTCTGCCCACATAATACTTCCCATATCTTTCAAATCATCCCTATCCACACTGGTCAATACGGCATGTTTTATTTTCATGAGTTTTATGGAGCGAGCCACTTTTTCAGGTTCATCCCAATCCAAAGTTTCTGGTCTTCCTGTTTGTACACCACAAAAACCACAAGAGCGCGTACAAATATTCCCTAAAATCATGAAGGTGGCAGTCCCTTCTCCCCAACACTCTCCCATATTAGGGCAGCTTCCAGAAGTACAAATGGTGTTTAATTTATATTTGTCCACCAGGCCACGAAGATCGGTATATTTTTTTCCGGTAGGTAACTTAACACGTAGCCATTTTGGTTTGGCTTCCCTTGCAGGTAATATATTTGAAGCTGTTTCTGTGTTCATTTAAAAGCTATTTTTAAGGCACAAAGATACAAAAGTATGGTGGAACTATAACTTAGGTCTGTTAAAATTGGAAAACTTTAAAAAGCAGGGTGAATGCTGTTAAAACTTATTTGTTTTTAATTATTTCGGCCAGCAGTTTTTTAGCACGCAATAGTTTAACCTTTATGTTGTTAATGGGTTCGTTAAGTTCTTCGGAAATTTCTTTGTAACTCAATTCCTGAAAGTACCTAAGGTTGATTATTTCCTGATAATGTGGTTTTAATTTTTTAATGTCGCGTAATAATTTGGCTAAATTTTGTTCAGTGATCAATTTGTCTTCAGCTGAAGGAGATTCGTCTAAAATTTCGTAATAGGAATCTTCACTATCATTGGAAATGGTGTTTGAAGGTTGTCTTTTTTCTTTTCGCAGTAAATCAATATGAATGTTCCTGGAAATGGTTACAAGCCAAGTTTTAAAAGCATATTTTTCATCAAACATGGCAATTTTATCAAACGCTTTGGAAAAGGTTTGAATGGTTATGTCTTCTGCATCGTTTTCATTTTCAATGCGTTTCAGTTGAAATCCATATACATAATCCCAATATTGATCCAACAGAAAATTAAAGGCTTTTTGGTCGTTTTGTTTGGCTCTTTGTATCGCTTCTTTTATTTCCAATGTTTAGGTTTAGAGATAAGATTTTTTATAAAGATACTTAATTGAAACCCAATTAGAAAAAGTTCTAACAGAGGCAAGTAAAAAATTAAATCGTTTTCGTTAAGTTTTTTGGATGCTTTGTTAAAAACCAGAACCTGTACCAGGTTTCTAAACAGAATTAAAGCGAGCACCAATTGCCATTTAAATAAAGGAATCAATAAAATTGTAGCCAAGACCCAAAATAAGACTTGCGACACATAAAATACTGCCAGCAAAACTTTGTGTTTAGCCTTGTAATGATTGGCTGTGGTGATGTGTCTTCTTTTTTGAATTTTCCAATCTTTATAGGTTTTTTTGGGGATGGATTCTGTAAAGCTTTCAGGTGTAAAACAGATATCTGTGTTTTGTGCTGTAGCTGTTTGGTTTATGAATAAATCATCGTCTCCAGAACGAATGTACATGTGGTCCATAAACCCATTGGCATTAAAAAAAGTTTCTTTGGTATAAGCCAGGTTTCTACCAACTCCCATATAAGGGATTCCTAATTTTGCAAAAGAAAAGTATTGAACAGCAGTTATAAAGGTTTCAAAACGTATTAATTTATTAAGAAAGGAATTCTTGATTTTGGCATAAGCTCCATAACCAAGCACAATGGATTTGGTTTGGTTGAAACAGGAGCTCATTTCTGTAATCCAATGTTTGGAAAGTGGTTTGCAATCGGCATCTGTAAAAAGTAGATGGTTGTGTTTGGCTGCTTTTATACCTAAGGTTAAGGCGTATTTTTTATTGGCCCAAAACGCTTCATTATTAACAACATTTACTAGTTTGATGTTGTTGTGCTTGTTGGCAAATTCCTCCATGACTTCAAACGTATCGTCGTAAGAAGCATCGTTTATCAATACAATCTGGAAATTAGGATAATCTTGATTGATAACAGAGGGTAGAAATTTTTTTAGGTTTTCAGCTTCGTTTTTTGCACAGATAACAACAGAAACAGGAATGTTTATAGGAGTCTCTTTTTTATGTTTTAAGAAAGCGAATTTTCCGAAGAAAAAAACAAAATAAAAAACTTGAATACTAACGACAGCTACAAAAATGTAGAGCAAAACATCAAGTAACACCATGTCATGTTAAGAATGTTGAGGTTTGTTACAATCGCTAAATTGGTCTGGGGTTTTGCCACAAAAGCCACAAGCTTCCCCTTCTTTGTTTAGTACGGGATTTTGGCTAGCACATGTGCCAGCAAACTTACCGTCCTTTTTTGTCCAAAGTTTAATAGCAATTCCTGCAATGGCAAGACCTAATAATATTAAAGTTATAAAGAGTAGTTTCATGATTTGCTTGTTGTTTAAAGAACCTTTTTAATGAGGTCTTTAATTTTCTGCAAATTTACAGATTTTTACTGATAATAAATAATATTAAAGCCTCACTTTTTAATTGCAAAAGTGAGGCTTTATACTAAAAAGTTGAGGGTACTTTTTAATTGTGTTTTTGTAATGAAATTTCAGCTACGGCATTTTCCTTGGAGCCTGTTTGGGTACCACCTTTGTTTTCTATGGTGATGCTTAAGCCCAAGGCATCTTCTGTGTATGGAATTTGCTTAAGTTCCCTGTCGGTTTCGCTTAAAATACCTAAGCTCACCATTTTGTCTTGCATCTCTGCCCAAATTTGGTAGCATTGTTCTTCTGGAAGTTGAGGCAATGACACCACATCTATCATGGATGTTTTTTCTTTTGGGTTGATATATGCAACCGTTTTAAGGTTTTTGGCTCTGCTGTTTCCTTTAATAATATACTTTTCGGTTTCTGGATTATTAAGTTGTTTAAATTGTTGCATGATATCGTTTAGCTTGTTGTTGTTTAAGCTAATGTCGTTTCTTAAATCGTAAATTTCATCAACAATTTTTTGGTTTTCGGTTTTTAAACTTAGGTTTTGTGTGTAAAACACAAAAGAGCTTCCTGCAAAAATTAAAGCTGCAAAACTAGCTGCAATACTAAGGTGGTACCACTTTTTGTATTTTTTGGAAGGCTTTAAATTAACAACAGGTGCATTGTCCAATTCATTTAAAACATTGTTTAAAATGTGTTTTGGGGCTTCAACAGCATGACTTTTAGAAACTATTTCTAAATTGGTCTGTAAGGTGTTGTAGGCATTCTGAACTTCTGGGTATTGGGAAAGGTATGTTTCAACTTTTTCTGTTTCGGCAGAAGTTGTTTCACCTAAAAGATATTTTTCTAATAGGTCAGAATTTAAAAATGTAGTTATTTTATCATTCATGACTCGTTTTATTCTGGATCGTAAATTTTTTTCAGTTCACGCAATCCAATTTTTAATCTCGATTTAATTGTGCCAAGTGGAATTTCCAATTCATCACTGGCTTCTTGTTGTGTCATGCCCTCAAAAAAGAGCGCATTGATCACTATTTGATATTTTTCATCCAAAGATTTTAGATGGGTTTTAATGTCCATCACATCTTGATTTAAACTCTCGGATGTTATCATATATACGTTTGAAGCATCCATTTGGATTTCCTTACTGGTTTTATTTGTTTGAGAGCGAACTTTGTCTATGGCTGTGTTGTAGGCAATCCTGTAGAGCCAAGTAAAGAGTTTGGCTTTTTTCTCGTTGTAGGATTTGGAGTTTTTCCAGACCTTTACAAATGTTTCCTGTAAGGCATCTTGGGCTAAATCTTCGTCTGATAACACCTTTAATATAACACCATACAGAGCATCTGCATAGTTTTCGTATAGCAAGGTTACGGCTCTTTTGTCTCCTTTTTGGAGTAAGCCAACTATTTCCTTTTCAATTGGTGTGCTCAAGATTGGTTAATTAAAGGTTATAATAATATCTATAAAATCAAAGTTAGAGATTTCTTTTTAAATTATATAATATTCACCTCTGCTTCAATAGCTATGTTAAAAAGCTGCTGTACGGTTTTTTGTATCAGTTTGGCAAGACCTAAAATATCTTGTCCTTTTGCATTGCCGTAATTTACTAAAACCAATGCTTGTTCTTTATGAACGCCATAGTTTCCAAATTGTTTTCCTTTAAAGCCAGCTTTTTCTATTAACCAACCTGCTGGTACTTTTATTTCGGTATTTGAAACAGGGTAGCCAGGAATCTCTGGAAAATTTTCTTTTAATTTTGAAAAATGTTCCTTTAAAATTACGGGATTTTTAAAGAAACTACCGCTATTTCCAATTTTTTTGGGATCTGGAAGCTTGCTTTGTCTAATTTGTATGACCGCTTTTGAAACATCTTGAATGGTTGGCTGTGTGATATTCATTTCTTCCAACAGTTTGGAAATGGAGCCATAAGAAGTGTGTAGGGTATGGTTTTTTTTGCTAAGCCTAAAAGTGACATTGCAAATAACAGATTTCCCCTTTTCTTCCTGTTTGAATATGGAGTTTCTGTATTCAAATTTACAATCTTCTTTAGTAAAGGTTTTTAAACGTTTGGTGGCTTTATCCAATGCTTGACAAGACACAAATACATCTTTTAATTCCCTGCCATAAGCCCCAATGTTTTGGATGGGGGCAGAACCAACATTCCCTGGGATTAACGAGAGGTTTTCCAAGCCTCCATAATCTTTTTCCAAACACCAAAGCACAAATTGATGCCAGTTTTCACCAGCATTGGCTTGGACTAATACCGAAGTGTCGTCTTCAGATATAATGGAAATGCCCTTAATGTTTATGTGTAACACAAGGGCATCCATATTTTTTGTTAAGAGCATGTTGCTGCCTCCTCCTAGAATAAATATATCTGGATAATTTTCTAGGGAGAGGGCTTCTTTTAACTCATTTATACTCTCTATGGAAATATAATGCTTTGCAAAAGCCTCTATTCCAAAGGTATTGAAAGGTTTTAAGGATATGTTTTGTTTAATTTGCACTAATCCTTGTATACTTTAAGTGCTTCTTTTAAAATATTTACAGCTTTTTTAAGACTGTCTTGGTTTAATACATAAGCAATCCTAATTTGGTTTAATCCCACGCCAGGAGTTGAATAAAAACCAGCTGCAGGAGCAACCATGACCGTTTCTCCATTAACATCGAAACTTTCTAAAAGCCATTGGGCAAAATCGTCTGAATTTTTAACAGGCAGTTCCACGATGCAGTAAAAAGCACCTTTAGGCTTGGCTACTTTTACACCTTCAATTTTTTCAAGTTCATTGATTAAGGTGTTTCTTCGTGCCACATATTCTTCAATAACACCATCAAAATAACTTTGTGGTGTCTGTAAAGCAGCTTCACTGGCAATTTGAGCCAAAGTTGGAGGGCTTAACCTAGCTTGAGCAAATTTTAGGGCTGTAGCAATTACGGCCTTGTTTTTAGAAACCAAGCAGCCTATCCTTGCGCCACACATACTGTAACGTTTGGACACAGAGTCTATCATTATAGCGTGTTCTGCAATATCTTCTTCCTGCATAATAGAGTAATGCTGTACGCCATCGTAGGCAAACTCCCTGTATACTTCATCAGAGATTAAAAACAAATCATGTTTTTTTACAATGCTTGCCAGTTTTTTAATTTCTTCTTTAGAATATAAATATCCTGTTGGATTTCCAGGGTTACAAATTAGTATGGCTTTGGTTTTAGGGGTAATTAGTTTTTCAAATTCTTCAATAGGAGGTAACGCAAAATTATCTTCAATTTTAGATATTACAGGAACTATATTAACGCCAGAAGCTGTAGAAAACCCATTGTAGTTGGCATAAAAAGGTTCTGGGATAATTATTTCGTCATCGGTATCCATCACGCTTCCAAAAGCAAATAGCAAAGCCTCACTGCCACCAGTGGTTACAATAATGTTGTCTTTACTTACATGAATATCATGTTGGCTGTAATAATTGGCAATTTTATTTCTATACTCATCAGATCCTTCAGATCTGGTATAGGCTAAAATATCCAAGGAATGCACTTTAACAGCATCTAAAGCAATTTCAGGGGTTTTAATATCTGGTTGACCAATATTTAAATGATACACTGTTTTGCCTTGTTTGTAAGCCATTTCGGCATAAGGAACAAGTTTTCTAATTGGCGATTGTGGCATGTGCTGCCCTTTTTTTGATATACTTGGCATGATACAATTTAATTAAGAAGCAAAGTTCCGAAATTTATCTTAAAGTTTTTTTAAAAAAGACGACTAAATACAAATACTAAACCAAAGTTTTGTAAATTTAAGATGAAACTCTTTTGCTTGGTATATGAAAAAAATTTTCTGGATTGTCCTTCTTTTGTTCTCGTTAAGCAATATGGGGTTTTCACAAGGGCACTTTGTTATTCAAAACAAAAAACAAACAGACAAAATCCAATTCAAGCTTATCAACAACCTGATTATCCTTCCTGTTGAAATAAATGGAGTTGCCCTTTCTTTTTTACTGGATACTGGAGTGAATAAATCCATTATTTTCAATTTTTTAAATATTACAGACACGCTTCAAATTAAAAATACGGAAACTATTTTTTTAAGGGGTTTGGGAGAAGGAGATGCCATTAAAGCGCTTAAATCCAAGGGGAATATTTTAAAAGTAGGAGATGCCATAAACATCAACCAAGAGCTATTTGCGGTTTACGATCCAAATCTCAATTTTGCGCCAAGGTTAGGTGTGCCTTTGCATGGTATTATTGGTTATGATTTGTTCAAGGATTTTGTGGTTGAAATCAATTATACCTCGAAGTATATTAAACTAACATCACCTGCTGTTTACAAATATAAAACCTGTAGATCTTGTGAAACTTTAAACATGGAATTTTATAAGAACAAACCTTATATCTATTCAACCGTTAAAATAAAAGACAAGCAAGTACCAGTTAAGCTTTTGATAGATTCTGGAGGTAGCGATGCTTTATGGCTCTTTGAAGACGACAGCTTAGGAATACATGTGGACAATATATATTTTGAAGATTTTCTAGGGCATGGCCTAACAGGAAGTGTTTATGGAAAGCGTACAAAAATTGAAGAATTTTCTATCAAACATTTTAAGTTGCAACAAGTAAACGTATCTTTTCCTTATCCAGAATCCTTGATATATGTAAAACAGCATAAAGATAGAAATGGAAGCATAGCAGGTAATTTGTTGAAGCGATTTAATTTAATTGTAAATTATCCTAATAAGACCATAACATTTAAAAAGAACAGACATTTTCACGATCGGTTTGACTATAATAAAAGTGGCATAGAGTTAGAGCAAAATGCTGTTAGGCTGGTAAAGGAAAAAGATTACAATTATATTTCTTCTGGAGATTTTTTAGGTAGCGAAAACAATCCGTCCAAAACGTCCGTAGTGATAAATACCAAATATACCCTTGCGTTAAAACCAGCATATTCCATTGTGGAACTTAGGGCAGATTCTCCTGCTCATAAAGTGGGTTTAATGGTAGGTGATATTATACTGTCTATTAACAATAAGTCAACAGATAAATATACCTTACAGGAAGTGACACAAATGTTTTATGATAAACATGGGCAACGTATTAAATTGGAAGTGGAGCGGGATGGAGTGGAACTGACGTTTGTGTTTTATTTGGAAGATATTTTTATGCCATAAAAAAAGCCTTGGATGTTTTTCCAAGGCTTAAAGTTATTATTAACAACCAGTAATTATTGTTGCATAACGCTTTCATTCTTTTTTTCAAGAACACTGGTTTTGCTAGGATCAATCACTTCACCTTTTATTTTCAAGGCTACTGTTGGTGTGTCAGCATTAGAGATCACTGTTATTGTCTTCCTGATAGGATTTACTCTGTTTGTGTCGTATTTAACCTCAATCTGTCCAGTTTCACCTGGTTGTATTGGGCCTTCAGGTTTTTTTGGAACCGTACATCCACAACTGGAATTTACTTTGGAAATAATTAAAGGGGCATTACCAGTGTTGGTAAATTCGAAAACACGAACTCCATCGGCTCCTTTTTCAATAGTTCCATAGTCAATAACATCTGTTTTAAATTCAATTTTAGCCACTTTTTCTTGAGCTGTAACTGAAAAACTTAATAAACCGATGAACAATACTGTAAATAAATGTTTCATAATTTTATTATTTATAAGTTGGTAAACTTACTTACTTTTTATTTATTTTACAAAATTTTTAGACGTATGACACCGTTATAATAATGTTAAACTCATATAAAAGGACATTATGCATCCATATAATTTTATCAAAAAAATAAATATAAGTACTTTTGCATGTTATATTTCAAAAACTATTCCAAAGTATGCAAATTCCATCAAAATATGATGCCAGTCTAGTAGAAAGTAAATGGTACAGCTACTGGATGAAACACAATTATTTTCATTCCACACCAGACCAAAGAGAGCCTTACACCATTGTCATTCCTCCACCAAACGTTACAGGAGTCTTGCACATGGGACACATGCTTAACAACACCATTCAAGATGTATTAATACGTCGTGCCAGATTGTTGGGCAAAAATGCCTGTTGGGTTCCTGGAACAGATCATGCTTCCATTGCTACCGAAGCCAAAGTGGTTGCCAAACTCAAAGAACAAGGAATAGATAAAAACGACCTATCCAGGGAAGAGTTTTTGGCACATGCTTGGGAATGGACCCACGAATATGGTGGTGTCATCCTGGAACAACTTAAAAAATTAGGCTGCTCTTGCGATTGGGACAGAACCAAATTCACCATGGACGATGATATGAGCGAAGCCGTGATAAAAGTATTTGTGGACTTATTTAACAAAGGACTCATTTATCGTGGTTACCGAATGGTAAATTGGGATCCAGAAGCAAAAACAACACTATCGGACGAAGAGGTTGTGTACGAAGAGCGTCAAGGAAATTTATATTATTTACAATACCAAATTGAAGGCAGTGACGAGAAAGTGACCATAGCCACAACACGTCCGGAAACTATATTAGGAGATACGGCCATTTGTATCAATCCTAACGATGCACGTTTTTCCCATTTAAGAGGGAAGAAAGCCATTGTGCCTCTATGCAACCGTGTCATCCCTATAATTGAAGACGATTATGTGGATATGGAATTTGGTACAGGTTGTTTAAAAGTAACGCCTGCCCATGACGAAAACGATAAGAATTTAGGCGATAAACATAATCTTGAGGTTATAGATATTTTTAACGATGATGCCACTTTAAATAGCTTCGGATTGCATTACGAAGGGAAAGACAGGTTTGTTGTTAGAAAGGAAATCACAAAAGAATTGGAAGACAAAGGGTTTTTGTTGAAAACCGAAACACATGTTAATAAAGTTGGTACTTCCGAACGTACCAAAGCCGTTATCGAACCAAGATTGAGTGACCAATGGTTTCTGAAAATGGAAGAGCTTGTAAAACCAGCCATAGAAGCTGTGTTGGGTGATGATGCCGAAATAAAGCTGTTCCCGAAAAAATTTGAAAACACCTACAGACATTGGATGGAGAATATTCGCGATTGGAATATTTCCAGACAGTTGCTTTGGGGGCAACAAATTCCGGCTTATTACTATGGCGATGGAAAAGAAGATTTTGTGGTTGCCGAAACAAAAGAAGAGGCTCTTAAACTTGCTATTAAAAAAACCAACAATCAAGAACTAACCATTAACCATCTACGTCAGGATACAGATGCACTGGACACTTGGTTTTCATCTTGGTTGTGGCCAATAAGTGTGTTTGATGGTATTAGAAATCCTGAAAACGAAGACATAAATTATTACTATCCAACAAACGATCTGGTTACAGGCCCAGATATTTTATTCTTCTGGGTGGCACGTATGATAATTGCCGGTTACGAATACAAAGGGGAAAAACCATTTAACAATGTGTATTTAACAGGTTTGGTTCGTGACAAGCAACGAAGAAAAATGAGTAAATCCTTAGGAAACTCTCCAGATGCCTTAAAACTGATTGACGATTATGGCGCAGATGGCGTTCGTGTTGGTTTGTTGTTAAGTTCGGCAGCAGGAAACGATTTAATGTTCGACGAGGCTTTGTGCCAACAAGGGAAAGGCTTTGCCAATAAAATATGGAACGCCTTTAGATTGGTTAAAGGGTGGGAAGTAGATGAAACAATTCCTCAGCCAAATTCAAGTGCCATTGCCATAACATGGTTTGAGGCCAAATTTCAAAAAACCTTAGTCGAGTTGGAAGACCATTACGGTAAATATAGACTATCCGATGCCTTAATGGCAACCTATAAATTAATTTGGGACGATTATGCGTCTTGGTTATTGGAAATTGTAAAACCAGCATATCAACAGCCTATAGATTCAAAAACACTAAAAAGTGTCGTGGCTATTTTTGAGGATATTTTAAAAGTATTGCATCCTTTTATGCCTTTCTTAACAGAGGAAATTTGGCAATATATCTCAGAAAGAACACCTGAAGATGCATTAATAATTGCAAAATGGCCAGAGTCAAAACCAATCAATGAAGCTTTGATTTCAGAATTTGAATTTGCCCAAGACGTTGTGTCTGGCATTAGGAATATTCGAAAAGAAAAAAACATTGCTTTCAAAGACGCCATAGGTTTTTACGTAATCAACAATGAAAATATCGCAAACACCTTCGATGAGGTTATCGCCAAACTTGGAAACTTGGAGAGTATAGAGTATACCAATGAAGCCGTTGATGGTGCTTTGACGTTTAGGGTGAAATCCAATGAATATTTTATTCCAATAGCTGGAGCCATTAATGTTGAAGAAGAAATTAAAAAGCTAACAGACGAGTTGAATTATACAGAAGGTTTTTTAAAATCGGTTCAAAAAAAATTGGCCAACGAACGCTTTGTAGCTGGAGCTCCAGAGCAGGTTATAGCCAACGAACGCAATAAAGAAGCGGATGCTTTGGCAAAAATAGAGACCTTGAAAGCTAGTTTGGCATCTTTACAATAAATATATCAACCTGCAAGGTTTCCAAAATCTTGTAGGTTTTCATGACATCTTAATGAAAAAAAGAACCACATATTCCATCATTGCCATTTTGCTTCTTTGTGGTGTGTTTTATTATGAATTCCATCTGGAAGGAAAAGGGCAACAAGCTATTGTAAATGCGGGTAAAAACGTGAAACCCGAAACCAACGGGTTCTTTTTGCCAACAAGTACCACAGGACAAATAGTGCATCATGAAGGCTATTCTTTATCCTATAGCGAGCCACATGAACAGGCAGAATGGGTTGCTTACGAATTGAAACAAGAACATCTCTCCAACTCCAATTACAAAAGACCCTATTTTGAGATTGATCCTGCAGTAAAAACAGGAGCAGCTCATTGGCGAAATTATAAAAACTCTGGTTTCGATAGAGGTCATTTATGTCCTGCAGCAGATAGGGCTTATAATCAAGATGTATACAATGAAACGTTTTTAACCAGTAATATCAGTCCTCAAAACCACGAATTCAATTCTGGGATTTGGAATACTTTAGAACAAAAAGTAAGGTATTGGGCAAGTAAATATAATGGTGTGTTTGTGGTTTCTGGAGGAATTTTGAATGGCCATATGGAAACCATAGGCGAAGAACAAGTGGCAGTTCCAAATCAGTTTTATAAAGTTTTGATAGATAACAATACAGGTAACACAAAAATGATTGCTTTTTTAATGCCTCATGAAAATTCTAAACAACCATTATATAAATTTGTGGTTCCTGTAGATTCTATAGAAACCCTTACAGGAATTGATTTCTTTCCGGAATTGGAAGATGCTCTTGAAAACGAATTAGAGGCTTCTGCAGATTACAAAGGTTGGAGTTTTAATTGACACTTTAGTGTCATGCTGAGCGAAGTAGAAGCATCTCTTTGTTTAGGAGATTCTTCAAACGGATCAGAATGACACCTCATTTATTTTCTAATCATACCTTTCCAACGTAATTTTCTTATAAATTGTCCTTGTTCTTCTGAAACCAAAAACGGAAGCTTTTCATTTTTGGCCTTAAAAAACCCAGCCATGTAATCTTTAAACAACTTGAAACTCCTTTTTTTATATGCCAATTTTAGAGCAGAAATAAGTGTAATCCAAAAGCCATAGCGCATTTTATACATAGCTTCGCCTTGCATGTGTTTGGACGCTTTGTTGTAGTTCTTTCCTGTAGGCTTTAGGTGTTTAACGTGTAAGGATTTGTCTGTTAGCATTTCCCAACCATAAAACTTTGCCAGGAGCTCATCAACCGTGTCCCAACCCATGGATGGGGTTAATTTACCTATTTGTTCAAAGCAAGCTTTTCTATAAGCCTTTAAAGCGCCACGAATATGGTCCTTTCGGGTCAGGTTTTCTAAAACCCATTGGTGGTTCTTTTCAATATAGCAGAATCCCGAGACCATCCCAAGCTTCTCATTAGTTTTAAAATGAAATGCCAACTGCTCTAAATAGTTCTTCGGAAAGATTAAATCGGCATCAAACTTGCAAATCACATCATAAGAATCATCAAGTTTTTCAAAGCCTTTGTAAAACGCATGGATGATTTTTGAACCAGGTAAATGTTCATCTGATGAAGTTGTGTTCACTAAGGAAATCCAGTTGTATTTAGAAACAAACCTTTCAACAATTTGCTGCGTTTTATCTGTAGAATGATCATTAACCACAACCAATTGTTTTGGTAAAAGGGTTTGAGTTACCAAAGACTCTAAAGTTTGCTTGATGTAAGCTTCTTCGTTATGGGCTGGAATGACAATGTAAAAATTCAAATTTTAAAGTTGAAGAACATATTTAGAGATTAAATGTAATTTTGATTTAGGAACAAAGAAACAGTTTCTAATACCATCATCTTTTTTACGTTTTATAGTAGACACTTTAATTAATCCTAGTGGAGTATGATTAAAAACTTGATAATCTAAAGAATTAAAAAAATCGTCCAATTCAGATTCTATATTATTAAATAATATTTCACAAATAATTATAGGTTGAAATTTTTTTATCCTATCCAAACCAGAAATTAATATATCTATTTCAGTGCCTTCAGTATCAATTTTTATGAGGTCAATATTTTTAATTTTATTATCTTCAAAAAACTGATTTAAGGTTTTTGAATTAACAGTGTTTTTAATGAAATTACGAGAAGTTGTTTTAGTACCTGCATTTCCTTCACCTGCTAAATTATGTTCTAAGTATTTATATTTAATATTTCCAACCTCATAAAAATCTATTTTTCCAGAAACATTAGATAGTGCTATGTTTTCATGTGCAATATTATTTTCAAAATGATTGAGTTTGATATTTGTTTTTAAATAATGCTTAGGCCCTTTTGCTGGTTCAAATGCATAAGCTTTAATATTTGAATTTGATTTTACAGCTAACAAAGAATAGTAACCAATGTTAGAACCAATATCCAAAAATGAAGTAATATTTTTCGATAAATCCTCAAAAATTGATGAATATTCAAATTGTTTATAGCCATTCCAAAATAATAACTGAGTTAAATAACTAGTTTGGTTTGTTGCAATTTTAATAACTCCTGAATCAGTCTTTAGTTTAAGGATGCCTGATGGAGGTATTTTTACTTTATTAAAAAATAAATCTTTTAAAAAATAATTTAAGTTTCTAATTATAAAATTTATTTTTGGATGATAAATAAATCTATAGAATATATTTAAAAAAAAATTCATAAATGTTTTTTTATATCTTGTAAAGATATGTACATTATCAAAAAGATTAAAAAACTTTTTATATTAAATAAGTTTTCTTTTTACCTAAATAGAATTTGAGAAAAATATAAAATTAAATGAAAATCTTAAAAATTGTTTTTTTTCTAGTATCGTCAACTGTATTTTCTCAAGATTTAACTGATAATTTATTACTTTATTACTCCTTTGATGGAGATACAAATGATTCTAGCATTAATGGAAACGATGGAATTAATTTTGGAGCAACTTTTGCCAACGATAGATTTGGCAACCCTAATTCAGCAATTTATTTTGATGGAGTTAATGATTATGTTAATTTCCCAAATATTTCAGAATTAAAGCCAGATTTACCAATTTCTTTTTCGTTTTGGATTAAGTATGAAAGCTATAATTCAGACGATAGAGATGTGTTTAACACGTCTTTTGAAGAAGATAGAAATACAGGCGTTTATTTCAATTCTCAAATGTCTACAGGTAATTACGCAATTAATTATGGTGATGGATCATATAGTTATGTGACTTCAACAAGGAGATCTTTTGTGACTAACGAAGCAATAGACACTAATAATTGGCATCAAATAATTATCATAATCAATTCTGCTAATAATATGAAAATCTATGTGGATTGTATGGATAATGGAGGGGTTTATTCTGGTTCAGGAGGAGCACTTCAATACTCAGCTAGTTCAGGTTGTATCGGTAGGCATGATAGAGATCTGGGTGCTCCAGCAAATTATTTTAAAGGTGCTATTGATGATTTTAGGTACTGGAATAGGGAACTTACAGTTGATAATATAGCTGAATTATTAGGTGTAAATTATAATGTTTCTAATATGACAACTTCAACAAGTTGTGGATCAAACGATGGAACAATAACTATTTCAGGATTAACTTCTGGAAACAACTATACCATTACTTACATTCATAATTCAGTTACAGAGACATTATCCATTACTGCAGATGCATCAGGTAATTATATAATAACAGGATTGGAATCTGGCATTTATGATTCCATATTAGTTACAGAAAACGTTACAGGTTGTCAAGATGATTTAGGTCAAGTAGTAATTGACGAGCCAGATTTAGCCTTGTCAGTTGCATCCACAGATTTAACAAGTTGTGGATCAGACGATGGAACAATAACTATTTCAGAATTAACTTCTGGAAACAACTATACCATTACTTACATTCATAATTCAGTTACAGAGACATTATCCATTACTGCAGATGCATCAGGTAATTATATAATAACAGGATTGGAATCTGGCATTTATGATTCCATATTAGTTACAGAAAACGTTACAGGTTGTCAAGATGATTTAGGTCAAGTAGTAATTGACGAGCCAGATTTAGCCTTGTCAGTTGCATCCACAGATTTAACAAGTTGTGGCTCAGACGATGGAACAATTAGTATTTCAGGATTGACTGCTGGAAACAGCTATACCATTACCTATATTCATAATTCAGTTACAGAGACATTATCCATTACGGCAGATGCATCAGGTAATTATATAATAACAGGATTAGAATCTGGCATTTATAATTCCATATTAGTTACAGAAAACGTTACAGGTTGTCAAGATGATTTAGGTCAAGT
>NZ_CAXATZ010000042.1:0-20856 GCF_963971605.1 uncultured Xanthomarina sp. | reverse complement strand
GCATCGGTAATGGTATAGGTTACGGTAGTTGTCCCAATCGGGAAGGTATCCCCAGAATTGTGTGAGCTAGTTACATTAAAACCAGCACAATTATCAGCACCAGTAGGCGCTGTCCAAGTCACAACCGCATCACATTGCCCAGCATCGTTGCTAATAGTTATATCTCCAGGACAGGTTATGGTTGGATTTTCAGTATCGTTTACGGTCACGTCAAAGGAACAAGAAGCTGTTAAACCAGCCGCATCCGTAATGGTATAGGTTACGGTAGTTGTCCCAATCGGGAAGGTATCCCCAGGATTGTGAGAACTCGTTACCACAGCACCAGCACAGTTGTCAGCACCCGTAGGTGCCGTCCAGGTCACAACCGCATCACATTGCCCAGCATCGTTACTTAAAATAATATCAGTAGGACAGGCAATGGTTGGAGCAATATTATCTTCAACGGTTACAGTAGCAGTACAGGAAGAAGTGTTTCCCATTATATCAGTAACAGAAAGAGTCACTGTGTTGTTTCCAACATTTGCACAGTTGAATGTAGTTTGATCCAATGACATATATGCAATGGCACAATTATCTACAGAACCAAAATCAATATCTCCTGTGGTTATTGAAGCGTTGCCAGAAGCATCTAATTGAACAGTAATATCTTGACAAGCAACAGTAGGAGGAATTGAATCTTCAATTGTAACATTAGCAACACAGCTAGAAGTATTGCCATAAGCATCTTCAACATAAAGGGTTACATTAAGAGTCCCAAGATCTGAACAATTAAAAGTTGTTTGTGATGTTGTTAAGGTTACGGCTGAACAATTGTCTGAGGAGCCATTATCAATATCAGCAGCTGTAAGGGTTGCATTTCCAGCGGCATCTAAATAAATAGTAGTATCTTGACAAATAGCTGTTGGAGCCTCATTATCCACAACAGTCACATCAAAACTACAAGTTAGTCCCGTAGCAACATTCCCTGCATCATATTCTTCGTAGGTTACTGTAGTTAATCCAACAGGAAAGGTATCTCCATTTCCTAAAGCTGTAATTAAAACCATGGACCCTCCAGTAATATCAGTAGTTGGCAAAGTAAAATTCACAACGGCTCCACAAGTTCCAGTATCTACATTTTGTGAAAAATTAGTTGGACAGAAAGTAATATTACGAAACTCAGTAGTGTTTGTTTTCTCCAAATTATACTCTGGACGCAAAGACACATAATCCTCCAAAGGATTATAATTTTGAGATAAATAAACATTTTTGTCAAGCGCATAGTTACTTATGCCAATCGATTTAGATAATCCATTAAAACTAATAATAAACGTAGTTATTACAAGTGCATAAAAAGTATTTTTTTTAATCATAACGGTTCATTTTTTAGTAAGACTAAGCATGCCATAGATTTCCAGGGCAGAACTTGATACATAAAATATTTTGCTATTAATTACGGAGGGATGAAACAAATTTATACCAAGTTGCTTTTTCTCAAGAATATAATCGTTAAACTACTTAATTACTCTTTGAAATATGTAAGTTTCTTATATTAAGGCAGATACGTGGCGTGTTGGGGTTTGTTATATTTTGTTATTTTTAGAAAATGATATTTATTTTATTGTTTTTGTAAATTATTTTTAAACAATGCCATGTTTTATGAGGTAATCAATAAAAAATTGGGATCAAGATTAAATAGTTATAAAATTGATTTTACAGTAATTTTCTGAAATGATATCTCCTAAAAATTTTATTTATGACATGAATTTCCCTAATTTTAGATACTTTAAATAAATAGATAGATGGTTAAAGAAGAATTAGGAATCAATACAATCTGCGTCCATACAGGAGACATTAAAGATGAGCAATTTAAAGGCGCTGTATCGCCTATTTATATGTCCACGTCTTATCAATTTGAAGATGTTGCTGTTAAACGTTATCCAAGATATTTCAATACTCCAAACCAAGAGCATCTTTCAAAAAAAATTGCTGCTTTGGAACATACAGAGGCAGCACTGATTTTTGGTTCTGGAATGTCAGCCGTAAGCACTACGTTTCTGGCATTTTTAAAAGCAGGAGATCATTTGGTGGTTCAAAACCCCCTTTATGGTGGTACCAGTAATTTTGTAAGGGAAGAACTGTCAAAGTATGGGATTTCATATACCTTTACGGAAGGGTATCAGGTTTCGGATTTTGAAAATGCCATCCAAGAAAATACCAAACTGATTCATATAGAAACACCTTCCAATCCGTTATTGACCATTACCGATATTCGAGCCATTGCCAAATTGGCCCAATCGAAACAGATTATAACCAGTATAGACAATACTTTTGCCAGTCCCATCATTCAAAATCCCATTGATTTAGGAATTGATATCGTTATCCATTCAGCCACTAAATATTTAGGAGGTCATAGTGATATTTTAGCTGGGGCTGTGGCAGCTTCCCAGGAACATATTGATACCATTTGGAATGTTGGTAAAAATTTAGGAGGTAGTTTGAGTGATTTTATGGTTTGGATGCTTGAGAGAAGTATGAAAACCTTAGCCTTGCGCGTCAAGGCTCAAAGTAGAAATGCTAAAAAACTAGCCAAGTTTCTGGATAAACATCCAGACGTGACTAGGGTATATTATCCAGGTTTAAAATCTCATCCTGAACATGCCTTGGCCAAATCGCAAATGAAACGATTTGGAGCGATGATGTCTTTTGAATTGGATGAACGACTAAACGCTTCAAAATTTTTAAAAGCCTTAACATTGATTAAACCTTCCATGAGTTTGGCAGGTGTGGAAAGCACCATGTTGTTGCCGGCATTAACATCCCATTCTTTATTGTCCAAAGTAGAAAGGGAAACTTTGGGTATTGGTGATGGGTTGATCCGGTTTTCGGTAGGAATTGAGTCTCATAAAGATTTGATACAAGACATAGAACAGGCCATTGCTTTGGCAAAATAAATTGAAGTATTATATTGAAATTGAATATTAATATTAAAACTAAAATAAAGATTTAATGAAGTTAGACATATTGGCATTTGGTGCCCATCCTGACGATGTGGAATTGGGTTGTGGCGCAACTTTGGCCAAAGAAATAGCTGCCGGAAAAAAAGTAGGTATTATTGATTTGACCCGAGGGGAATTGGGAACTCGTGGCACTGCAGAAACCAGGGATGAAGAATCGGAAGCAGCTTCCCGGATTTTAGGAGCCAGTATCAGGCTTAATATGGAATTTGCTGATGGGTTTTTTATAAATGATAGACACCACCAGTTAGAAATTATCAAGATTATTAGAACATATCAACCTGAAATCGTTCTGTGCAATGCCATAAAAGATAGACATATAGACCATGGAAAAGGCAGCCAGTTGGTAAGTGATGCATGTTTTTTAAGTGGATTATTGAAAATAGACACGAAGTTTGATGAAGACGATGATACTTGGCAAGACCCATGGAGGCCCAAGCAGGTCTATCATTATATTCAATGGCAACCTATAGAACCAGATTTTGTAGTGGATGTTTCAGAATTTATGGATAAAAAACTGGATGCCGTTATGGCTTACAAGACACAGTTTTACGATCCTAAAAGTAAGGCTCCAGAAACACCTATTTCCAGTAAAAATTTTACCGAAAGCATCACTTATAGGGCAAAGGATTTGGGTAGGCTAGTAGGTGTGGCCTATGGTGAAGGGTTTACTGTAGAACGTTATCCTGTGGTTAACAGCCTTTTTGACATTAAATAATTATTTTTAAAATAATATTGCAAAAACGCTTTGTAAAAAAAAGGAAATAATATACATTTGCAGACCATAAATAAATGGTGGTTGTAGCTCAGTTGGTTAGAGCGCCTGATTGTGGTTCAGGAGGTCGTCGGTTCGAGACCGATCTTCCACCCAAAATAAAAGCTTCACAGATATGTGAAGCTTTTTTTGTTTTATAAATTGATTTAAAAAATCTGTTGTAGGTTGAACTATGTGTCTTTTAATCCAACAAACCTGATGGTATGAGCCATTCCATTGTGATATTCCCCTTCTTGCAACATCACTTCCTGTTCTTGCAACAAAAGGGTTTTAAACCCTTTAAAATCTGATAGGATCATTTCTTTTGAAAAAAGCATGTCTGGATTTTTTGGACCACCAACTGCCGGATTCTTTTTACTGTATTCCAGATGTTTTTTACTAAAACCTTCTAAAATGATTTTACCGTTAGGCTTTAAATAATCGCAGAGTTGCTGGTGGTATTCCATTCTGTTTTCAGGATCAAAATGGGCAAATATGAGTACTATCACATCAAATTGCTCTTTTTTATAGGGTAAATGTCCAAAGGTTCCAATAGTGTAGTTTAAAGAGGCCTGATACTCTTTAGCCAATTGTGTAGCCTTTGTTTTTCCTGCATCACTAATATCAAACGCGTCCACTTGCCAGCCCTTAGTGGCTGCATAGACAGCATTTCTACCTTCTCCTTCAGCAGGAAACAGTATGGATCCAGGAAGCAATAAGTCTAATTGTGATTTGTAAAAGGTGTTAGGTTGCTTTCCGTACACATACGTTGATTGGTTGTAACGCTCGTTCCAAAATTCTTTCATGTTTATTTTGTCAAATATTAGTTAAAAGTTCTTCAATTGCATAATACAATCTATTCTGTGAGTTTTCTTGAGAGCCATAAAAAGAACGAAATACCTGAGCTTTCTCATTTAATAGAATCCAATGTGGTGTGCCTTCACATTTAAAGGCATCAAACCATTTATGATGTTGGTCCAGATAAATGGGAAATGGCGCTTTTTTGGAGGTAAATATATCCAGTATGTCTTGCTTGCTTATGTTTTGGTTGCCAAACGTGCTGTGAATGGCCACAACTGATAGCTTTGGGTAGGTTTTTGAAAGCTTGTAAGCCAAGGGCATGGCTCTTCCGGTACAGCCCAAACATTTATTGTTGTAAAAAAGGATGAGCAAGGGTTTGTTTTTATATACTTGAAGAAGGTCCTGTGCTTCACCATTTAAAGTTGTCAAGTTCATATTTTCACTAACACGCATCAAAACTTTGCTAATTTAAAACTCTATGAAACGCTTCAATGGCTTCTTGTCTGCCACTCACGTATAGTTTGTCGTTGTAATACAATTTATCATTCGGGTCAATATGGTCTATCACATCATCCTTGCGTTCTATGGCTAAGATATTGATGCCATATTCTTTTCTAATGTTCAACTCTTTGAGTGTTTTGCCAATAATTTTCCCACTATCAATGTTTACGCGTAAACAGGTAATGTTTACATTAGGGATTTTTGTGGATTTAAAGGTTTTAGGCAGTTTCTTTTTGGAGTTGAAAATTTCGTAATTGTCTGCTCGAATCCTATCAATAAATTCGGTGATATCGTTTTCGGGAATCAAAAAGTCGTGCAAGACACGCGAAAATATTTCAACCGAGGTTTCAAATTCTTCAGGAATTACATCGTCTGCACCAAGAGCTATCAGTTCCGGAATTTCTTTTACATACCTGGTCCTTACCACCAGATAAACCGATTGACTGATATTACGAATGTTGCTGATAATGGTTCTTGTGGCTTCAGGATTGGAAATGGCCACCACAACAGATCTGGCTTTCGATAAATTAACGGTTTCCAACATGTGTGGTTGTGTGGCATCACCAAACAAAATAGGGATTCCTTTTGCTTTTTCACGTTTCACGCTTTCAGCATTAAGTTCTATAATTACATATGGAATGTTGCTGAATTGCGATGCTTTTGCCAGATTGGACCCATTGATACCAAATCCTATAATCACTAAATGATTGCTTAAATCCATTTCCATTTGTTCGTTTAAGGCTTCTGGACTCTCTTTGGAATTTGAAGCCAAAGCCTTAGCTATTTTGGTATTTAGAAAACGTTCGGAAATATTTTCGGAAAAAATAATGATAAAAGGTGTCAATAACATGGAAACTATGGACACAGCCAAGAAGTACTGATTGGTTTCCACAGACAATAAATTGTATTGAATCCCAACTTTTGAAAGGATAAACGCAAATTCACCCACTTGGAATAAGGACAAACCCGTAATTAAAACCGTTCTGGAAGGATAATTCAACACAGCTACTGCCAATCCTGCAATGATGGATTTTACGATCAAGACAGTCAAGACCAACAAAAGAATCACACCAATGTGATTGAAGAAGAAGTTTAAATTAAGCAACATGCCCACCGAAATAAAGAAGAAACTGATAAATAGCTCCCTAAAAGGCAGAATGATGCTGGTTGCCTGATGGCTATATTCGGATTCCGAGATAATCAATCCAGCCATGAACGCTCCCAAAGCCAGTGACAAACCAGCTTCGGATGTTAAGAAGGCCACAGCAAAACAAATGGTAATGGTAGTCAATAAAAACAGTTCTTTATTATTGGTTTTTGCTATGGCATACATAAGTTTAGGTACTACATATCTTGCACTTAAAATAGTAATTACAATCACTACCACAGATTTTAATAAAAGCAATAAAATACTGGATGTTACATTGGTGCTTTCTCCAGCAATGATAGGTGTAAAAAGCATCATAGGAACCACGATAATATCTTGGAAAATCAATATGGCCAAAGCGTTTTTTCCATGAGGTGTGGACATTTCATTTCTGTCCTGGAACACTTTTAAAACAATGGCAGTACTTGATAAAGAGAACAAGAAACCTACAAATACAGCTTCGTTCCAACTATTTCCTAACAAATAATAACAGCTTCCTGCCACCAAAACCGTTAAACCAACCTGTATGGCACCTCCAATAAAAACCGTTTTTTTTATGGAAGCCAGTTTCTTTATGGACAGTTCCATTCCAATAACAAAGAGTAGGAGGATGACGCCAATTTCTGAAATAACCTCTACCTCTTCAACAGCTTTTACCAAACTTAAGCCATAAGGCCCAATAATAACACCAGTAATTAAAAAGCCCAATATGGAAGGCAGTTTGGCGCGTTGCAATAAAAAAACTATAATGACTGAAAAGCCTAGTAAAATTAGTATGTCTTCTAATAATGGTAAGTGCATTTTTGAGTTTTTAAACTTTTTTTAAGATATAAAATACTTGAGAATTTACAAGGTTGTAAAGATATTTAAATGGTGAATATTCTTTTCTTACAATTTTCAGGTTAAGCTCACCAAAAAGCTTCTCCAGGTGTTTGTGGTTAAAGCCTATATGTGTGTAAATATATCCTTCTTGCTGTCTTTCTATTTTAATTCCGAAAAGCGATTTGACAATGTTTTTTAAGGAAGCTTCTTCTTTATTTTGTCCAATAAGAAACCTGACTGTATTTTTTAACAAAGAAGGCAAGCCGGTTTCCAAAGGGACAGAAATAACAATTCTGCCCTTAACAGTCACTCTGTCTGCTAATTCCTTAAGACGTTCAATTTGGTTTTTTTCAGAGAAGTGTTCCAAAACCTCCAAACAGGTCACCACATCAAAATTGTTTGTTGGCAATTCCTGAAGTTTGTCTGTTATGAAAATGTTGTTTAATTTATTTTTTTTGATGGTGTCTTGTAATTCCTGAAACATAAAATCCAAGGGATCGTAACCATAAAGCTTGGCTTCTGCATTTTTTTCATGCAAACATTGCAGCAGGTAGCCATCTCCAGTTCCAAAATCCAATAAGGTTTCCTTGGGTTTTAAGTCAATTAAATCCATAGCAATATCAAACCGTTTTTGGTGTGAAAACTTTTTTAAGGACGATTTGTTGTTCCTTGTGATATCTGCGTAGGACATTGTTAATTTTTAAGTTTTGTAAACTTAAGTAAAATAAAAAAAGCTTCCCTATTTAGGAAAGCTTTTTTAAAGAAAATATAAGGATGTTATTCTGTAGCTTTATCCACTACAATTCTATTTTCCCTGTTGGCCAACTCCCAAGCAGTGTAAAATACCAAGCGAGTCCGGTTTTCCAACAAATCGTATCTAATTTTATCTGGCGTATCCGTTGGCTTATGGTAATCGGCATGTGTTCCGTTAAAGTAAAAAATGACAGGAATGTTGTTTTTGGCAAAATTGTAATGATCACTTCTATAGTAAAAACGATTTGGGTCGTTATCGTCGTTATAGGTGTAATCAAATTCAATGTTTGTATATTTATTGTTCATTTCTTCCGAAATGTTGTGCAGTTCAGTACTTAATTTGTCACTACCAATCAAGTACAGGTAATTGCCATCACCAGCTTCGTGTTTTGGATCCACACGACCAATCATATCAATATTCAAATTGGCAACTGTGTTTGCAAGAGGAAAAATAGGATCCATATCTGTATAATAACGAGAGCCTAAAAGCCCTTTTTCCTCACCAGTTACGTGTAGCAATAAGATAGAGCGTTTTGGTCCATGGCCATCTTTTACGGCAGCTTTAAAAGCCTCGGCAATTTCCAATAAGGCTACACAGCCAGAGCCATCATCGTCTGCACCATTATAGATTTCCCCATTTTTAATACCTTCATGATCCAAGTGTGCCGAAATCACTATAATCTCGTCTGGTTTTTCAGATCCTTTAATCCAGGCTGCAACGTTTTCGGAAATGATGTCTGTGGCCACATTTTTGTAGTTCATTTCCATGGACACTTCAATTGTTTGATGGTTCAGGTTGGTTTCAATATCAGGCAAGAAGGTTTTGGCCAAGTCTGTATTGATTAAAAAATAATACATGTTTTCTTTGTTTTCCCTCAAGGAAATAGAGCCATTAGAGCCACCAAAACGAGCAGCAGCCATGTTGTATATTTCTGGGTAATAAAAGAATACTGCAGCAGCACCTTTTTCTTTGGCAGCATCACGTTTTGCAGCATAGGCTTGTCTAAAGTTGGACCATTTGGAAGCTTCGGTAGATCCTGAAATTACATAGTTTCCGTTGGCATCTTTTGGTTCGCCAGATTTAATTAAAACCACTTTTCCTTTAACGTCCAGATCTTTGTAACTTGAAAAAGCATCGTCATCAATTCCATATCCAGCGTATATAATTTCTGAGGTCTTTAGGGAACCATCTTCTACAGATGAAACCGATACAAAATCGTCTACAATTTTAAAATCTTTGTTGTTTACGGACAAAGACACTTCTGGAACGCCCAATTTTTCTAAAGGGACATTTTGAAAATAATTGTTATTGGGAAGGGCAGCAGGCACTCCCATTGCTATATATTGTTCTTTTAAAAAGTTTACAGCTTTTTTTTGTCCAGGATCTCCAGTGCCTCTACCTTCAAACTCATCTGAAGCATAAATATAAAGGTCTGTTTTTAATTCTTCGGCTGTAATGGTTTTACCATAGGTTGTTACATCTACTGGGGTTTGGGCAACCGTTGATGATTGGCTGGCTGTTGCTTCAGTTTTTTGAGACCCACAGGACAGTAAGATACCTGCACTGCAAATAAGGAATAGCAATTTTTTCATTTGTGTTGTTTTAAATTTGAATGAAACAAAAATAGCTAAACCTAATAGGTTGATTTGATGTTTTTAACAAATTTTAACATCAAGCAAGCTCCTATTACATGTTTTCGTTCAAAATAAGTCTGTTTTCCCTATTTGCCAGTTGCCAGGCTGTTGCAAAAATCAACTGGGTTCTTTTTTCCAAAAGCGGATAATTTATTTTATCTGGAGTATCGGTTGGTTGGTGGTAGTCTTCATGTTCGCCATTAAAATAAAAAATCACGGGAATGTTATGAAGCGCAAAATTGTAATGGTCGCTTCTGTAATAGTATCTATTTTTGTCGTCTTCATCATTAAACCTGTAGTCTATATCGAGATTAAAGAAGGTTTCGTTTACTTTTTCTGAAAGTAAATGCAGCTCCTTGCTCAATCTATCGGTACCAATTAAATAGAGATAGTTGCTATTGTTTTCATGTGGTGCATCCACACGTCCAATCATGTCAATATTGAGGTTGGCGATTGTATTAGATAGTTGAAAAATAGGGTTTTCGGTATAAAACCTAGAGCCTTGCAGCCCAATTTCCTCTGCAGTTAGGTGCAGGAACAGGATGGAGCGTTTTGGGCCAAAACCATCTTTGGCTGCCATTTTAAAGGCTTGTGCCATTTCCATTAAAGCTACGGTTCCGGAGCCATCATCGTCTGCTCCATAATAAATCTGGTCATCTTCAATGCCCAAGTGGTCATAATGAGCCGAAATCACCAAGACTTCTTCTGGTTTTTCAATGCCCTCAATATAGGCAACCACGTTTTCGGTTTCTTTTGTGTCATCTGGAAAATACGATTTTGGGATGGTTTGAAAATATACCGAATCGTTAATAGGAGATGAAATGTTTTGCGATAAGTAATATGTTTTTAAAAAATTCGCTGCTTTTTTCTGGCCTTCTTCTCCTGTGCCTCTGCCTTCAAATTCTTTGCTGGCATAGGTGTAGAGCAGGTTTTTAAGTTCGGTGGAAGTTATGGTGTTTGCATAAGATCTAATGGTAGTAGTATCGCTGATTTTGATATTATCTTTTAAGTTTTGGATTTTTGTGCTGTATTTCTCTGTAGCACAAGAGCCTACCAATGACAAAAAGGATGCAATTAAAAATACCTTCATAAATTAATAGCTTAAATATGAACCAAATAAACTAAAAAAAATTGATATTGAAAAGGTTTGTAATTTTTTTCAATTTTAGTTGTTAATATCGTGTTGAACCCAATAAAAAAAACCTGTAAAGAAGGCCCTACTTCTTAACAGGTTTTTTTAGGTCATATAATTTAAAATAGGTTATTCCAAATCCAAGTCTTCCAAATCCAAATCCTCAAGTTCCTCTATGGCCTCTTCTTCAGATTGTTGTTCCCTTACCTGTAATTCTTCGGTGTTTCCAACTTCAACCGTTTGGAATATCGATTTATAGATGGAAATTGAAAGTGCTATAATGGTCAATAAAAAAACCAACTGAACTGTTTTTACGGACTGACTGTTTTTATTGGATATGTAAAAAGCCATCAAACCAAACAATAAAGCGGCAATTGCAGGAAAATATGCCAAGTTGGATAGCGGTAGAACAGCTAAAACAAGGGCTAAAACAGAGGCTATGATACCTAAGATAATAAATAATTTTCTCATGATTTTAATTTTTTAATCCGGTTGCCGATTTAATTTTTAACTCACCATTCCCAACGGCTACTTTAAATTTAGCGAAAACAGGGATTTTGTTTTCATCGGCAGTGAGCCAAAGCAAATTGTCGTTTGTTCCTTTTAAAACATTGCTGTTTTTAATGGAAATAGCTAATTTATAACATGTTTTGCTACCAATGTTTGTGTTAATGGTTTCTTTGCCTAAATACGATATGACAATTTCTGTAGGTTTGTTATCGAACAAGACAGTGAGCGACATGTTTTTGCCAGGTGCATAGGAACTTAGGTTTAGGGTTCTTAAATAATATATGGTGGAAACAATATCTTTAGTACTGCTGGATATGTTCAAGGTTTTATTTTGATCGTAAGTGCCACCACCTTTCTTTTTCTTTCTTATTAAGCTCTCCACGGTTCCTTTGGAGTGGCTGTATTTATATTGTACAAATTTGGTATAACCGCCTTCATATATATCCCTTTTGTACAAATAAGGTTTTACGGAAGTGGGACTGACATAACTTTCATAAAGATCCCTGATTTTAAAGAAACTATCCCATTTACTGTATGTAGTTGCTGTACACTTTAGTCTTAAAAGGGTGGCTTTTGAGGTTTTAACCTCACTGGCTTCCATGTTTACTTGTGCCAATTCGGTTAACACGCCAGACATGTTGTAAGAAGCTGTAAAGGATAATTTTTCACCCGCTTTAAAAGCAGAGTTTTGAGAAAAAGCCCATGAGGGAAGCATAAGGCTTAGAAAAAAAATGTATTTAAGCATATTATATAGTTAGGTTTTATTTATAACGAAGGTAATAACATTTATTGTGCCGAAGATATGAAGTGCCAAAAAAAATATTACATCACATCGTCTGTTTAGGTTTCATTACGCTTAAAAAATAGATTTGCAATTTAAAAATTACCGATCCTATATAATATAGTACTAAAAGTTGTCCAACTGTAAAAATGGAATGCAGGCTATGTAACCACATAATTTACTGAATGTTATAGTGGTTGAAGTGATGTTTTCTTTTGGAAAAATATTGAAATACAACAAATAATCGACAAAACGCTTGTTTTTTTCGTTTAATTGCATAAATTTGTCTTATTGAATCCCAAAATCTCAAATATGAAATCTAAAATTACTTTATTTTGTCTCACATTCTTTTTAATGGTAGGTATTGGTACAGCTCAAAATAAAGATGCTCCAAAAAGTATCATAAGTCAAGACGTATCCATTTCAAAATACCATGACAGAAAAGAACTGGAGCAAATGCAAAAAGGCGCTTTGTTAGGATTGTACAATGAGCGTATTGAAATAATCATTAAAATACTTCCGTATATTGCATTCGCTACAAAACCAGGAGTAACCATGTCTACATTTGGTATTCCAGATACCAAGGATAACCGAAACGCTTTAGATACACAAATTGAAGCGACTACCAATTATTTTCAAAGCACTATGGATTTTCAAAATAAAATTTTACCCTATTCAGATAGGGCCAATTTAATTGCAGCCATCCTGTTTTATGAAGAGACCCTAAAAGCCCTACATATATATAGTGAAAACAATAGGTTTTAAAGAGTGAATGTTCTTTAATGACTGCCTGTTAATTTTTTCATGCTATTTCATAATTCTTGGAGTTTATGAAATAGCATGATTTTTTTTGCTTCTTTTTTAAGTATTAAACCATTTGTTCCAAATTTTTTTTGTGATGTCATACATGTTATTTTCTTGTTTTTAAGCTGTTTATTCAATTTCTAGGTCTAAAAGTTACTAAAAACAAGAATTTTTGTAAGAAAAAACAACAAAAACAAATTCATTTGTGTATTTCGTCGTTATTATTTGTATTTAGTGGAATTAATTTATATGTTTGGGTTATAATAAAAAGAATTTCTATGATTAATAATTAACTATTGTAACTATGAAAAATCTGCCCCAACTCTTAAGTATTTTTCTATTAGTGTTTTGCAATGTATATCCTCAACAAGAGAAGGGTATTATAGGCACTAATAATTGGTTGAATTCCTGGACCGAATTTAAACCAGACCAGATAGAATATGGTGAAGCTACCGAAATTTTAACTGGAAACATTTCTACAGACACCAAATTGGTTAAGAAAAACACCTATCTGTTGCTAGGAAATGTTTTTGTGACCAATAATGCCACACTTACTATAGAACCAGGAACAGTAATTATTGGAGACTTTAAAACCAATGGATCTTTAATAATCACAAAAGGTGCTAAAATTATAGCCGATGGCTTGGTAACCGATCCCATAGTGTTTACTTCAAACCGAAGTGTTAAAAAAGCAGGGGATTGGGGAGGCATCATTATTCTTGGTGATGCTCCAATCAATAAATTTGGAAATGGTTCTTCCATAAATCATAATTTTAAAGCTGCTTCATACGAAAACATCAGTTATGGTGGCGATAATATTGAAAGCAATTCCGGTATTTTAAGATATGTAAGAATAGAGTATGCTGGAAAAAAATTAAAAGGAGGTGATAACTTTAACGCATTGTTGTTGGCTGGAGTTGGAAGCCAGACAATATTAGAGAACATCATGGTAAGTTTTTCGGCAGGAAATTCCTTTGATGTTTTTGGAGGGCAGGTGAACCTTAGTAAAGCTGTTTCCTATAAATCGAACAGAATAGATTACAACTTCAATTACGGCGCACAATGCAACTTATACAATTCCCTGGCGGTTAGGTCGTCTTACATATCCAGTCCAGAAGGTTCTAGGACATTGCATGTGGCTTCTTACAACAACGATAAAGAAGAAATAGACTTTACCAAAAAGCAAACCTTGGTCATGGCTACCAACTTGACATTAATCAATGCCAGCGATAATTTACAGTCCGAAATAAAATTAGGATTGGTTCGTGAAGCCATTTATGTGGCTGAATACGCTTCGCTTGACATGAGTAAAAGTGTGATTTCCGGGTTTAATCCAGCTGTCTTGTTAGATAGAAAGATTAAGATAAACAACGAAAACCTGGAACGGATAAAATTCACGGAAATGTATTTCAATAATTGTAATGGAAACATCTTCACGGAATACAATGATAATAATGAAGATTTGGAAAGCTGGTATGGAAACAGTAGCTTTTTTAATGTGTATTCCAAAGGATTGGATTCTGAAACATTCATTGATTTGCAAGATGCCAAAAGGCCGGATTTTAGACTTCGCATCAATAAAATTGTAGCCTCAAGCCTAGATTAAGCCATAACTTTTAAAAATTTCAAAGAATCTAAACGCTATGGGCTGTTCTGTAAGGTACTATCTCATAGCTTCTTTTTAATTAATCCAAAAAAATACGGAACCCTCAATTTTTTAAATCATGATGTTTATAAATAAAAACACATGTTGTACTGATGACCAATAAGCAAGGCGTATGAATAAAACTACTTTTGTTAAAAAACTTTTTTTTGTACTGTGTTTTTTTGTTCTTATTCTAAATCAGAACCTAAAAGCTCAAATAGTTATTGGTGCGCCAAATATTGGTTTCAGTCAGGCTTGTGCAAATGCGAGTTTTAATTCTTACAATGTCACTTTTGTATTCTCACCAGAAGCAGGATTAAGTCCAACCAATCAATTCCATATAGAATTATCTGATGCTGACGGAAGTTTTGCCAACCCAACGGTTGTTTATACATCCAGTCCAGGAGTAGTTACAACTTCGCCAGCCACTTTAAATTTTGCCTTGCCAACAGATACAGCAGGGGAATCCTACAGATTGAGAATAAAAAGTACAGCTCCAGCAGCTACCAGTTCCGGTTCTCCAAGCTTTGCAGCTTATTATAAAATACAAGACAGCCCTTTTACCATAAATAATTTAATTTCCACAGCAAGCTACTGTGCTGGAGGCAGTTATTTGTTAACCATAGACAATCCTGGTACAGGCATGAACGATTCGCCATTGAATTATCCATCATTGACCTTTAATTGGTATAGGGAAACAGGGCCAACAACCTCTGTTTTTGTGGCCGAAGGAGAAAGTCTATCCGTAAGTACACCAGGAACTTATTTTGTGGAAACCAATTATGGGACCTGTACTTCAGATTCTTTTTCCAATAGGGTTACAGTTACAGAATCTACTTCAGGTACTACTTCAGCCATTGTATCAAGTTTGGGAAATCCATTCTGTCCAAGTGGTGGTCCAACCACTTTAACTACTACAGCAGGTAACAGTTACCAGTGGTTTTTGAATGGCGAAGCTATTAATGGAGCTACCAATCAAAGTTTGGATACCGTTTTATCTGGAACCTATACTGTAAGTATCGATTTGGGAAGCTGTAATACCACTGCCAGTATTGATTTGGTGAGTCAAGGTTTTGAGAGCAGTATCAATGTGGAAGAGATAAATACCATGGAACCTGGAGAGACACTTTATGTAGAAGTTACAACCACAGCAATAAACCCAGAGTTTCAATGGTATTTTAACAATGTACTTATTCCTGGCGCGATTGATAATACCTATGATGCGACTGAATATGGCACATATAAAGTAGTTATCAGTCAAACCACAGGTTGTTTGGTTTCCTACGACATTTTATTTGAAATCGAAGAACCATTGGACCCTTTTCCAAGTGTGGCAGATATTCCAAATGTTATTAGTCCGAATGGTGATGGTATAAACGATACATGGATTATACCAAATATCTATGTAAGTGGAACCAATACCGAAGTGCTTATTATGGATGCTTACGGAAAAACAGTTTTAAATACCACCAATTATTTGAATAATTGGCCCGAAAACGAAATTCAGTTCAGTAGTGTGAACCCTGTTTTTTATTACGTGATTACCACTACAGACAATAAAACAAAAAAAGGTTCAATAACCATTATAAAATAACATGAAAGCCTATCTACTGATAATAGCTATATTCTTGTGCTCAACACAATTTTCCTTTTCACAGGAAGATGGGGTTGTGTCTTTGGCTATTCCAGTAAGAAGCTCTTTAAAATTCAACAGATATTTAACCCAGCCTACCTTTAGTTTTGTAAGAGAGCAAAATACATATATAAACATTACCAATAAACGGGAGTGGGTTCAGTTTGAAAATGCACCCCAAACCTATCTTATAAATTATACAGGCAGGTATAGTGAGAACATAGGAGTGGGAATTGGTTTGTTTCAGCAAAACTATGGTGTATTGACCACTTTTGGTGGCATCTTGAATTTTGCTTATAACGCCAGGTTGCAAGCAGATAGTAATCTAACCTTTGGTTTAAACTTAGGATTTTACAAAAGCAATATCAACGAAGGGAACGTTGTGATCAACCAAGCAGATCCTTCCTTGGATAACATTCCCAAAAATATGGTACTTAGTGTTAGTCCAGGAATCAATTACGGATTGGTGTTTTTTGATTTTGGACTATCTGTCAATAATTTGGTACAATACAATATCAAAACTTCCGAATTAATTAAAGAAGACCCACAACAAAGCATCCAAGCTCATGTTATGTATACAGGATACATGTACAGTCGTGGATTTTTTGATGAGAGTAAATTTTCTGCATTGCTTAGATCGGAGTTTAAAAAAGACCAAACCATTTTTTCTGGAATTGCCATGCTTACGGTACCAAAAGGTATTTGGGCACAAGTGGGTTATAATACCGTTTATGGATTTACTGGAGGTGTGGGACTTAATGTTACCAAGCAAATATCCGTTGAATACAATTATGAAAAAGCCATGGGAGATTTAGCGACCTTTGGTTCGTCTCACGAATTTACCTTGGCTTATAAGTTCCAAACCAGAAATAGGTACCATTACAGTGGCGATGATAGGGAAGAGGCACTACTTATAAAAGATCAAAAACGTAAACCGGCCGTTTCAAACAAACCGGTATTATCGTCGGAAGAAAGAGCTCAATTAGCCGAACAAAAAGCAATGGAGAGAGCAGCAGCTCAAGAAGAAGCCAGACTGGCAGCAGAGGCAAGAGCTTTAGAAAGAGCAGAGGCAAAAGAACGCGCCAGGTTGGAAGGTGAAGCAAAAGCACAGGCCCTTGCCGAAGCTCAGGCAGCAGCTCAGGCAACAAATACTGACGCAACACAGGCTCAAGCTGAAAAAGAAGCCGAAGAACAGGCTAGATTGGCAGCCGAACAGGCAGCGCAACTGGAAGCCGAAGAACAGGCTAGATTGGCAGCCGAACGTGCAGCGCAACTGGAAGCCGAAGAACAGGCTAGGTTGGCGGCCGAACAGGCAGCACAACAGAAAGCTGAAGAACAGGCTAGATTGGCAGCCGAACGTGCAGCACAATTGGAAGCCGAAGAACAGGCTAGATTGGCAGCCGAACGTGCAGCGCAATTGGAAGCCGAAGAACAGGCTAGGTTGGCGGCCGAACGTGCAGCGCAATTGGAAGCTGAAGAACAGGCTAGATTGGCAGCCGAACAGGCAGCACAACTGGAAGCAGAAGAACAGGCTAGATTGGCGGCCGAACGTGCAGCACAACTGGAAGCAGAAGAACAGGCTAGATTGGCGGCCGAACAGGCAGCACAACTGGAAGCAGAAGAACAAGCTAGATTGGCAGCCGAACAGGCAGCACAATTGGAAGCTGAAGAACAAGCTAGATTGGCAGCCGAACAGGCAGCACAACTGGAAGCTGAAGAACAGGCTAGATTGGCGGCCGAACAGGCAGCACAAGCCAACCTAGAGATTGCACAAAAAGATGACTTGGCCAAATCAATGTATGCTTTAACCGAAGAGACCAAGGAAGACAAAGCGAAACAAGAAGAATTATTGATTCGTTTAAATGAAGTTCTTATTATTAAAGAAAAGGATCTTAAAGATTTAAAGGAAGAAAACGATTTAAGCGAACAAGGTATTTATATGGAACCAAAACCATTTAAGAGTATAACGGCTGAAAACAGAGCTATGGAAGCCATAAAATCGGAATTGGAAGCCACTATCAATAAACGTAATCAAACTATTTCGGAGCTGGAAAATCTATATAACCAAAGAATTAAAAAAGGCTCCAATAGAAACGATGCTACCAGTCAATATTATTTGGAAACCATCCAGAATTTAAAAGCTGAGCAAGTGGAATCCGAAAGAATGCGAGCCAGTATTGTTTCTACCTTGGAAACTGTTAAGGTAGCCACTGAAGTGGAGCGTAAAAGACGTATAAAACGTGCCCTTTATGACAATGAGAAAGATAGGTTCAACAAAGACATGGCAGCTTTGGAGAGAATCAAGCAAAATACCCCATTAAGTCCTGTTCCTTTAAGTGTAGAAGATTTCAATTTTGGAGAAGAACAAAGTGGTAATGTGCAGATATTAAAAGGTGTTCAAAATGTGGACAATGGGTATTACATGATTCTTGCCGTACACGAAAATATAAATGATAGAGATGAATTTTTAGAGAAAGTGGTTGCTTCTGGACAATCTGATGTCAACTTCTTCTTTGATGTCAACTCAAGTAAATATTATATCTATTATCAGAAGTTTGATTATGTAGAAGAAGCCATGAGAGCATTGGATTCAAAAGGAAATAAACCATATAATGAAAAAATGTCTGTTGTTAAAATAGAAGATTAAGAAACCAAGAGAAAGCCCCATTTGGTCTTCATAACGCCCCTTATGTTGATTGAATGTTTATATAAATTAAAAATATCATGAAAAAACCTACTTTTTTTAAGATTGGCATTGTTGTAACCATACTACTCTTGAGCATGCAGACTGTTGCTCAAAACTTTGTGCCCTTTACACCGAGATTTAATAGAGATTTAAAAGGAGACATACGTCTTATTGGAAATAATATTTTAGGTCCAAGCAATAATCCTTTTAATGACAACACGGTTTACAACCACAACGTGGACATGCGTTATATAGACATTGATGGCGATGCCTCGACGTTTAATTCCTCTAGTGCAGATTTAGAGATCCCTAATCCAGGATGTTACCAAATTGTTCATGCTGGTTTGTACTGGGGAGCTGTAACCAACGGCAACGACCCCATCACCAATGTCAAGTTTAAAGGACCCACAGGAGGTTATCATGATATTGTAGGGACTGTGATATACGAGGCCAATGGTGTTGAAACAGGAAGTAGTTATCCTTATTCCTGTTTTGCAGATGTTACCTCCATTGTTACAGGTTTGGGAGCAAATTTAGGAACTTATACTGTAGCAAATGTTTCAACGGCTCAAGGGGAAACATCTACTTTCAATCCATATAACGGGACCGGATATTCGGCTGGTTGGTCGTTGTTTATCGTATTTGAAGACCCAACCTTACCTGGTAAATCCATTACCAGTTTTGATGGGTTTAGTTCCATCAACAGTTCTGTAAATGTGGATATTCCCGTTTCTGGATTCCGTACAGTTCCTGCTCCAACCCCAGTTAGAGCCAATTTTGCATTTGCTGCTTTAGAAGGAGATAGTCCCATTCAAAATGATAGGTTACGATTAAACGGGGTTACCATGTCTGCTGTGGATAGACCAGCAAACAATTTCTTTAATTCTTCCGTTACACAATTAAGCGCTTTACCAGTTAACAACAGGGTTCCAAACAGTACAAACACTTTAGGCTTTGATACTGGTGTTATGGTGATTCCAAATCCTGGAAACACAGTTATTGGGAATGGTGATACTTCAGCAACCATTAGAATGGAAAGTAATCAGGACCAATATTTTGCTTATTTCTGTGCTTTTGCAGTAGATATCATTGAGCCCAAAATAGTCCTTACCAAAATTGTGGAAGATGATTTTGGGAATGATATTGGAGGGCAAACCGTTGGGTTGGGAACCTCTTTGAATTATGTGATTGGTTTTCATAATTCTGGTAATGACGATGCCAACAACCTAACCATTAGGGATGTCCTTCCTATTAACATAGTTTTTAATTACCCAGCTGATTTAGGCGTTTTACCACCAGGTGTTACAGTGCAAAGTTATGATCCTGTAACTAGGGAAATTATTTTTAATGTTGATAATTCCATTGTAGAACAAGGCGATCCAATAACTGAAATAAGAATCCATGTACAGGTAGTTGATAGTTGTGATAGTTTAGCCGATGCTTGTTCCAATATTATTAACAATCAGGCTTTTGCAACCTATGGTGGTATAGAGAACCCAAACTTTATTATTACAGACGATCCTAGTTTAAACACCAATACGGGCTGTTTGATAATACCTCAAGCAACAAATTTCTTGGCCGATTTGGATTGTGCGTTTACTGAGAATGTTATTCTTTGTGGAGATACTGTACAATTAACGGCAGCCAATGGATATGATTCATACTCGTGGTCCACAAGTCCTACGGGAACACCAGTAATTGGAACCACTCAAACCATAACGGTTAATGCCACAGGAACGTATTATGTTCATAATACAGCAACAGCACCTTGTCAATCCATAGATCAAACTTTTGTGGTAACCAATTATGGAGGCACGACCTTAACCAATCCGGTTATTCCTTTTGCCGATGAAGTTGTTACCTGTCCGAATAACGGAAAACCACTACCAAACATCTTTTTATGTGGAGCAAACGATTCCACATTTATTGACACCTATATCACTGATGCCACATCCATAATCTGGGAACAACTTGACGAGGGCAGCTGTGCACCAGTTTCGGATCCTGATTGTGCCAATGAAAATGCAGCATGTACCTGGAATCAAGTAGGTACAGGTCCAACCTACAGTGCTAATACTTCGGGACAATTTAGGTTGACCATTAATTATGAAGGAGGTTGTTTTAACCAGTTTTATTTCAATGTGTATCAAAATGTATTAAATCCAACAGTTACAAGTAACGATATTATTTGTACTACCCCAGGACAAATTACCGTTGGAGGTGTACCTAATGGCTATGAATACAGTATTGATGGCA
>NZ_CAXATZ010000041.1:0-21534 GCF_963971605.1 uncultured Xanthomarina sp. | reverse complement strand
GTTGCCACCTGGAGGAGGAGATATTCCTGGAGGAGGTTTAAATGGAGGTCATAATGGAATGCCACCACCAGCTAATTATCCACAGTAAAATTTTTTTATTTGGAAGAATTTTTAAGAAATAATTATAGTATTTTAATAACTAGTATTGAAATTTTAGCAGTATTTGTGGGTTTAATTTTTTATAAAAAACACAAATATTCAGATGCTAAATATTTCATTTTTATTCTAGTTTATCTCTTTATTATTGAATTTCTTGGAGCGTATACTATTTATGTGGAAAAATTTGAATTTTTACACAATGTAAAAGTAGCTTTAAAGGACACCTTGTTTGAAAAAAATAGATGGTGGTTTACTTTATTTTGGAATATTGGAGGTGTTTTAATATTTGCGTTGTACTATCAAAAAGTATTAAAGAATAAGTTTTATGCAAACTTACTAAAAGCATCAACAGTTATATTTTTAGTATTCTCTTTTTATATCATATTGAGTAATTGGAAAGATTTCTTTGTTAAATCTTTTTCTTCCATAGATATTGCTGGAGCTTTGATTATCATTCAATGTGCTTTTTATTATTTCTTGGAAATTCTTTCAAATGAACGAGTGCTCAAATTTTATAAAGATTTAAATTTTTATATAAGCATTGCAATTTTAATTTTTTGGCTCATAATATCTCCTTTGGCATTTTATGAAGTGTATTATTCAACTGCAGATTGGAATTATATTATTTTGAAATGGCAAGTCTATTTATTTGCTAACTTGTTCTTGTATGGTATGTTTGCGATTGGGCTAATAATATCAAATCCAGAAAAATGATTAATTTTTAATAAATAAGAACAGTGCATGCGCGAATATTTAAAATATGCCGAAATTGAATCTAAGGAGTTGGGGTACACTATGGATGGTGTACGTGTGTATTTGGGGGCCTATCCTACAGAAGCAGAAGTAGGTTACACCACCATGTTTATGGTGCCAACTAGAACAGCATCCTTTGCTAAAGCTGGTAGCATGTTAAATTTGCTACCAACAGATAATGGTGATGTGCCAGATGGTTCACCTTTAAATGATGGAGTTTTTGGAAATCCTCCACCATCAGAATACCCTCAACAAAAAGTTAATACATCAAGAATTGTATGATAGAATTATAATTTTATTAAACAAAGCTTATAAAATTTGGCAGTTGTAATCGGTTTATACATTATTAAAAAGTATAAACAAGCAACTGCTAAATATTTTAATATGTGTTGCTTTTGCCTTAATGTGGTGTGGTGTCAAACAGGAAGCCTAACGTTAGTATTTACAATTACACAATGACTTTATTAATATTTCAAATAATTATATTACATTGAAACTTAATTTATTTCATAAGTCTTTTAAAGGATGAAAGACATCCTGCTACAACATTATATGTATGTAAATTTGACTGTAGTTTTAAATGTTGTATTGCAGATGCAGACCCTGCACAAGCTTAATTAAAATGGATGACTTGCTTAATAATAATACCTTTATGTATCTGTCTTTTACATTGGCCCTAATATTATTCAAACCTAAAAATGATCAAACTAATTAATACCTTTTTACAAACACAACCTTCGGTGTCTACCTCGGCAGAACGTTATTTGCTAATTTATATGATTGGTGTTTTGCTTATAGTGACTTCCTTAGTCGTGATATTTTTTATTGTTTTTCAAAAACGAAAGAACAAGCTTTTATTGGATAAAATAAGGCAACAACAAGCCTTTGAAGAAGAACTTTCCAAAACCCAATCCGAAATTCAGGAACAGACCTTAAAGCACATAGGTTGGGAACTTCACGATAATGTTGGTCAGTTGTTAGCCTATGCCAGTATGCAACTAAACATGTTGGGAGCAAAGATTCCGGAAGACATGAAATCCACTTTGGACCTAACCACAATTACCATTAAAGAAAGTTTAAAAGAGGTACGTTCCTTGTCCAAATCCTTAAACAATGATGTGATTTTGAACATTGGTTTTGAAAAATCCATAACCAATGAGTTAGATCGATTAAAACGCATGAAATTTGCTTCGGCAGAGCTTCATATTAAAGGAAACAAAAGACCCTTGGATAATAAAAAACATGAAATTATTTTATTTAGAATCCTTCAGGAATTTTTTTCAAACTCGGTTAAATATTCCGAAGCCAACAACCTAAAGGTCACTCTGGAGTATTTAGATGATAAAATGATTATTATAGCCTCGGACGATGGCAAGGGCTTTAACGTGGAAACTGCCAAAAAAGGGTCTGGACTCATTAATATGAAAAGTAGGGCAGAACTTATAGACGCTACTTTCCAAATGCACTCCAAACCCAATGAAGGTGTGCAACTTCAAATAGAATATCCTTTATTGGAAAGCGCAACTGTAGGTTAACGATTTAAGATAGAAGTTGAATTCGAATTTGAATTTATTTTAGACAAGCATCCCAAACAGGATCTTTTGGCAATGGTGCAGTTACATCTATAAAATTGTTTGAAACAGGATGTGTAAATTGTAGGTTCCTGGCATGTAGACTAATGCTTGCGTCTTTATTGCTTCTGTCAAACCCATATTTTAGATCCCCTTTAATGGGACAGCCCATACTTGCCAACTGCACACGTATTTGATGATGTCTGCCTGTTTCCAAAGTAACTTCCAAAAGATAATAGCTATCCAATTTTTTAATTACTTGATAATGAAGGACGGCTTTTTTCCCTTTAGGAATTTCATTGGGATATGCTGTGGATTTGTTGTTTTTAGGATTCTTTTTTAACCAATGAATTAAAGTGTCCTCTGTTTTAGGTGGTTCTTGTTTAACCAAAGCCCAATAGGTTTTTTGGGTTTTTTTGTCTGCAAACAGTTTATTTAACCTAGGCAAGGCTTTGCTGGTTTTAGCAAACAAAACCACTCCAGTGGTAGGTCTGTCCAGTCTGTGTACCACGCCAAGATAAACGTTGCCAGGCTTGTTATATTTGTCTTTAATATAATTCTTTACAACATCACTTAAGGGTTTATCTCCAGTTTTATCCCCTTGCACAATGTCACCAGCACGTTTATTTACAATGATGATATGGTTGTCTTCGTATAAAACTTGAAGGTTTTCTTTATTGGAAAGTATTTTATCTGAAGTTTTTGCCACAAATACAGGAATAATTTATTTTATTAATAAACCAAGAACCAAGAACCTTAAACCTTGAGCTTTCAACCTTAATACTGCTCCTCACTGTTAGGAAAATCTTCGGTTTTCACATCTTCCACATATTGAGAAATGGCAGCTGTCATATCTTCATAGAGGTTCATATATCGTCTTAAAAAACGTGGATGAAATTCATGGGTCATGCCTATCATGTCGTGTAAAACCAAAACCTGACCATCTACACCATTTCCTGCTCCAATGCCAATAATAGGAATGGAAACACTTTTTGCAACCTCTTTGGCTAATTTGGCAGGTATTTTTTCCAATACAATGGCAAAACAACCAGCTTTTTCTAGCATTAGAGCGTCTTCTTTTAATCTTTTGGCTTCTTCTTCTTCTTTGGCACGAACCGTATAAGTTCCAAATTTATAAATGGATTGTGGTGTTAATCCCAAGTGTCCCATGACTGGAATTCCAGCATTCAAGATACGCTTTATGGACTCCTTGACTTCTTTGCCACCTTCCAGTTTAACAGCATGTCCACCAGATTCTTTCATAATCCTAATGGCAGAGCGCAAAGCTTCTTTAGGATCACTTTGGTAGCTTCCAAAAGGCAAATCTACAACCACCAAAGCACGTTCTACAGCCCTTACTACCGATGAGGCATGATATATCATTTGGTCCAAAGTAATGGGCAAAGTGGTTTCATGTCCAGCCATGACATTACTTGCCGAGTCTCCAACCAAGATAACATCTATACCAGAACCATCTACAATTTTTGCCATGGTATAATCGTAGGCAGTGAGCATGGATATCTTTTCGCCATTGGCTTTCATATCCACTAAAGTTTTTACGGTAATTCTTTTGTATTCTTTTTTTGCTACAGACATATAGGTGCTTCTTTTAATTGGAACGCATCTTGATTTTTTCCGTTTCATAAAATTGAATGAAATAGAACAAATTTCTTTTCATTTTCGGTATGAACAAAAAACCAAAATGAGTTCAGGCTGTAAAAGTACTAAATTAGCTGTTTAATGTTAAACTTTTCTTTAAAGTCTTTCATATAGCTACATGTTGAACTACTTTAGTTCAAAACCAATTAATTATGGAACGCGTTATTATTTTTCTGGTCTTACTGATTACGACCACTATTACAGCACAAAACAAAGCCGAAATGGACGTCAAAAAAGCAATTGACACTTTTTTTGAAGGTTTTCATAAAGGGGATACCTTACTTATGAAATCTGTGATGTATAACAACATGTTGACACAAACAACCTATAAAGACAGAGAGGGGAAAGGGAAACTGGTAACAGATGATGTTGCAAAAATGATACAAACCATTGCCAACAGACCAGCAGACCAAAAGTGGGAGGAACGCTTACTGGATTATAACATTCAAATAGATGGAACCATGGCTCATGTTTGGACACCTTATGAGTTTTGGGTAAACCATCAATTTAGTCATTGTGGCGTGAATTCGTTTCAACTTTTTAATGATGAAGGCCAATGGAAAATTATATACCTTATGGATACTAGAAGGAGAGAAGGGTGTAACCAATAAAACAGTTTTCAGTCTTAGTGTTTTGTAGGCAGTATAGATAAACTAAAAACTTTCGTCTGTCTGGAAACTGATAATTTGTAAACGATTGAAATGGGTTTTTAACAATCAGATAAATTCACACCAACAGCCAAACCACCTTCACTGGTTTCCTTGTATTTGGAATTCATATCTTTTGCTGTTTCCCACATGGTAGCTACCACTTTGTCAAAGGGCACCTTTACATTTTCGGGATTGGTGTCAATGGCCATTTCAGCTGCATGTATGGCTTTCATGGCTCCCATGGAGTTTCTTTCAATACAAGGAATCTGAACCAAACCACCAATAGGATCGCAGGTTAGGCCTAAATGGTGTTCCATGGCAATTTCAGCCGCAATTAAAACCTGTTCCGGAGAGCCACCCAACAATTCGCACAAGGCTCCAGCAGCCATGGCAGACGATACGCCAATTTCAGCTTGACAGCCTCCCATGGCAGCACTTATGGTTGCCCCTTTTTTAAAGATGCTTCCTATTTCTCCAGCAACCAATAAAAAGCGTTTTATATGTTCAAAATTAGCGTCGTGGTTTTCTATAACCATATAATACATTAAAACCGATGGAATAACACCAGCACTACCATTGGTAGGAGCCGTAACCACACGTCCCAAAGACGCATTTACTTCGTTGACACTCAAAGCAAAACAGCTTACCCATTTTAGGATTTGTCTAAACTTAACTTCGGTTTTCCTTATGGTTTCCAACCATTCCTGTGGGTCGGCATAAGGCAATTCACCTTTTAAATTTTGATACATATCGTAAGCGCGACGTCTTACGTTTAAGCCTCCAGGCAAGTTGCCTTCCGTATGGCAACCAATATACATGCATTCCAACATGGTCATCCAAATTCGCTGTAGCTCAAAATCTATGGTGTTTTCATCCCTTAAGGATTTTTCGTTTTCCAAAACAATACTGGATATTGGCATGTTCAACTGGTTGCAATAAGCAATCAGTTCTGTTCCTTTGGCTATGGGATAGGGAAAGGTGTTTAGAAATATCTCCTTGTTTTTTTTAGAGTTCTTTCGCTCTTCTTTAACTACAAAACCTCCACCTATGGAATAAAAAGTGGATTTGGATTTTCTGCCATTAATGGTTGCAGTGAACACCAATCCATTGGCATGATATGGAAGAAACTTTCTGTTGAACGTAATTTGGGTGTCTGGATTGAAAGGTATGGATTTTTCATTATTGAAAAATAAAACGTGATTGTTTTTAATGGAGCTAATGATGACCTCAATGGTATCTGTAGGGATTATTTCAGGGTCAGCACCACTTAATCCCAACATCACAGCATAATCTGTGGCGTGTCCTTTACCTGTTAAAGAGAGGGAACCATATAAATCAACACTAATATGTTCCACAGCATCAAATTTGTTGCTGGCTTTCAATTCTTTAATCCAACGTTCTGCAGCACGCCAAGGGCCCAAGGTATGTGAACTAGAAGGCCCAACACCTATTTTTAACATATCAAAAACCGAAATACACTCCATAATCCGTCAATTTATATAAATAACAAATATAAAGTCTTTCTTTCAATTAAAAGATAATTCATCTGGGAGTTATCAAGAATTTTCCGATTAAGCACTGGACCTTTTAAAAACCCATTTAAACAAGGTTCTTGTTTTTTTATGTGACATCCTGTCAGATTTTTTGACATGGCATAATCATTGACTTATACATACCGAATTTAAAACAGATTATTCAACACTTTATTTCCGTGAAAACGGAAAACTAAAACAAATTATAAATTATGAGTAAAATTATTGGAATCGATTTAGGAACAACCAACTCTTGCGTTTCTGTTATGGAAGGTAACGAGCCAGTTGTTATCCCAAACGCAGAAGGTAAACGTACAACACCATCTGTAATCGCTTTTGTTGATGGAGGCGAAATTAAGGTTGGTGACCCAGCAAAACGTCAAGCAGTTACAAACCCAACAAAAACGGTTTATTCTATTAAGCGTTTTATGGGGAATAAGTATTCTGAATCTAAAAACGAAGCAGAACGCGTACCATATAAAGTAGTTAAAGGTGAAAACGATACACCTAGAGTTGATATTGATGGTCGTTTGTACACACCTCAAGAATTATCGGCAATGATTCTTCAAAAAATGAAGAAAACAGCTGAAGATTACCTAGGAACAACCGTTAGCGAAGCAGTTATTACTGTACCTGCTTATTTTAATGACAGTCAACGTCAAGCAACAAAAGAAGCTGGTGAGATTGCAGGTTTAAAAGTTAGAAGAATTATTAACGAACCTACTGCAGCAGCATTGGCCTACGGTTTGGATAAAAAAGGAACGGATCAAAAAATAGTGGTATTCGATTTTGGTGGAGGAACACATGACGTTTCCATCCTGGAATTGGGTGATGGTGTTTTTGAAGTACTTTCAACAGATGGAGATACCCATTTAGGAGGTGACGATGTGGATGAAAAAATCATTAATTGGTTGGCAGACGAGTTTAAATCAGAAGAAGACATCGATTTACGCAAAGACCCAATGGCTTTACAACGTTTAAAAGAGGCTGCCGAAAAAGCGAAGATAGAATTATCATCTTCTGCACAAACAGAAATCAATTTACCTTACGTAACAGCTACAGCTACTGGGCCAAAACACTTGGTGCGAACTTTAACACGTTCTAAATTCGAGCAATTAATAGACGATTTGGTAAAACGTACCATTAAGCCATGTGAAAAAGCACTTAAAGCAGCAGGCTTAAGTAAAAGTGATATTGATGAAGTGATTCTTGTAGGTGGATCGACACGTATTCCTGCTGTACAAGAAGCCGTTGAGAAATTCTTTGGAAAAAAACCAAGTAAAGGAGTAAATCCAGACGAGGTAGTTTCTTTAGGAGCAGGTATTCAAGGAGGTGTATTGACTGGAGACGTTAAAGATGTCCTGTTATTGGATGTAACACCTTTATCCCTTGGTATTGAAACTATGGGTAATGTTATGACCAAGCTAATAGAGGCCAACACGACCATTCCTACAAAGAAAAGTCAGGTGTTCTCTACAGCAGCAGACAACCAGCCATCCGTAGAGATCCATGTATTGCAAGGAGAAAGAGCTATGGCTGCCGACAATAAAACCATAGGACGTTTCCACTTGGACGGTATTCCACCAGCAAGACGAGGAACCCCTCAAATTGAAGTAACTTTCGATATTGATGCCAATGGTATAATTAAGGTTTCAGCTACAGATAAAGCAACAGGAAAATCTCAAGACATAAGAATTGAAGCTTCTTCTGGATTGACCGAAGAAGAAATAGAAAAAATGAAGCAAGATGCTGAAGCAAATGCTGAAGCAGATAAAGCAGCAAAGGAAAAAGCCGATAAATTGAATGCTGCAGATGCCATGATTTTCCAAACTGAAAGTCAGCTTAAAGAGTTTGGTGACAAATTATCTGATGATAAAAAGAAACCAATTGAAGAAGCGCTTGAAGAATTGAAAAAGGCGTTTGAAACAAAAGACATAGCAGTTATAGATCCAGCTTTGGAGAAAATTAATGAAGCTTGGAAAGTAGCTAGCGAAGAAATGTACAAAGCCCAAGCAGAAGCACAGCAAGGAGGAGCCCAAGCAGGTCCTGATGCCAATGCAGGCGGCGACGCTAACGAAGGAAGCGACGTAGAAGACGTGGACTTCGAAGAAGTGAAGTAAGCAGAGAGCCAATCCCAATTTTTTACCGGGATTAGTTGAATCGCTTATACTGAGCTAAAATAAAAGGTCTTTTAGACTGAGTACAAATACTAATAAAACGCAATCATTTATTTGGTTGCGTTTTTTTTATGAACACCAGATTTTTTGTTATGCATGCATAATAAATTGTTATATATTTGTGTTTCATAAAATGTACTTGGAAGTTCCAATTTTTATGGAAGAAACCCCTTAAGTCATTTTAAAACAATTAAAACTCATGCAAACCAAGCTTACCCAACTTTTAAATATTAAATACCCTATTATTCAAGCTCCCATGTTTTTGGTATCGAACACAGCCATGGTTATTGAAGCCATGAAAGCAGGAATAGCAGGTTGTATCCCAGCGTTAAATTACAGAACTTTAGAAGAGTTACGTGCAGCTATTAAGGAATTAAAAGCTGCAAAAGTAGAGAATGGTTCGTTTGGGTTTAATTTAATTGTAAACAAATCCAACATTAAATATAAAGAACAATTACGCGTGTTGTGTGAAGAGGGTTGCGACTTTATTATCACCTCTTTGGGAAGTCCAGAAGAAACAATAAACAGTGCTCATGCAGTAGGAATTAAAGTATTTTGCGATGTTACCGATTTAAAATTTGCAAAAAAAGTGGAAGCCTTGGGAGCAGATGCCGCCATTGCAGTAAATAATGAAGCTGGAGGCCATAGAGGCAACCATTCACCTGAAGAATTATTGACTTTATTGACCAAGAATCTGTCCATTCCTGTAATTTCAGCAGGAGGTGTTGGCTGTAAAGCTGATATGGATCAAATGATTAGCTATGGTGCAGCTGGTGTTTCTGTTGGAAGTCCATTTATTGCTTCAGAAGAAGCCAATGTTACCAATGAATACAAACAAGCCTGTGTGGATTATGGCGCTAAAGACATTGTAATGACACAGCGCATTTCTGGTACACCATGTACTGTTATAAACACACCTTATGTTCAAAAAATTGGGACTAAGGAATCTTGGTTGGAATCTGTTTTGAACAAAAACAAAAAACTTAAAAAATGGGTAAAAATGATTCGTTTTTCCATTGGTATGAATGCTACAACCAAAGCAGCTACCCAAGCCACCTATAAAACCGTTTGGGTTGCAGGACCCAGTATTGAGCATACCAAAGCTATTTTACCAACTAAGGACATAATTAATAAGCTTATTTCTGATTAATTTAGCAATCTTCCAAAGACATCTGTCTTTATTTCTGGCCATTCCTCCTTTAAAATGCCATAACAACAGGTATTGCGTCTAAAACCATCTTGCATGAGTGTGTCTTTTCGTAAAACACCTTCAAGAGAGGCTCCAATCTTTTCTACAGCTTTTCTGGAACGTATGTTCCTTTCATCGATTCTAAATTCCACTTTTTCAAAAAACAATACCTCAAAGGCATATTGAAGCATTAAAAACTTCATGTGTTTGTTTAATCCAGACCCTTGAAATTCCCTCCCAATCCAGGTCCAACCTATATGTAAGAGCTTGTTTTTCCAATCTATCTGTCCAAAACGAGTACTTCCTGCATACCCTTGTTTGGTTTTATCGTAGACAATAAATGGCATTGTTGTTTTATGATAATAACCATCTACAGCAGTTTGCACGTATTCTTTAAGTGTCTCTGGCGTTGAAATATCGCTGGGAGAATAGTATATCAAATCTTCTTCACTCGCTATGTTTTGTAGATGTTTGTAATTGCTCAAATCCAATAAAGTGAGTTTAACATGATTGTTTTCCAAGTGTGGTATATCCATAAAAAATGATTAAATCAAGGTATTGATAAGTTCTACATTTACAACATGCTTGCCTTTAAAAGGGATAATATTTAGGTTTTTTCCAAACATGGCTTTGGCTCTTTGGGTTTCATGTGAAATACGTTCATTATTTAAATATTCGTCTTCCGTACCATAAATCATGGTTACTTTTGTGTTTAAAAACTCAAAGTCTTCAGGCGTTAACTCCTTGGGAATACCTCCAGAATGCAATACCAGCTGCGAACAATTTAATTTTCTTTTGGCAACATACCTCATGGCTACACTAACGCCTTGAGAATAGCCTAATACAATTAAATTTTTGTCTTCAGGAAGATGTTCTGCTTCAAAAACAGCATCAAAATAGCGCATCACATTTTCGGTTTCATTTATGGTGTTTTCTTTGGTCAGCCAACTGGAACCAACATGTTTAAATTTTGGTGGTATGTAGTACTTGCTTTGTGCTTGTGGTGCAATTATATAATTTTCATGGGCATTCAACCCACTAAAGTACCTTAAAAAATACCTGCTTAAATATCCCATGCCATGACATACAAACCAAATATTCTTGGTATGGCTGGTTAAACTGTTTAAAGTTGCATAACTATTGGTAGTTGTATAGGATATTTCTTTTTCTTCTAAATTCATTTTGTACTTTTACATTTCGGTTTTAAAAATACAAGAATTCTATGCAATTATCTAAAAAAGAGACTTTAGTTGAATTAAATAAAATTGGCAAAAATACCTTGATGGAAACTCTAGGTATCGAGATTACCGATTGTGGCGACGATTTTTTAATTGCTAGAATGCCTGTTAACTCAAGAGTTTATCAGCCAGATGGCGTATTACATGGTGGTGCAACAGCTGCATTGGCAGAAAGTGTAGGAAGTTATGCTTCACATTTGTTTGCTAATTTAGATGATGTATTTGTGAGAGGTATTGAAATAACAGCCAACCATTTAAAAAGTGTGAAAGAAGGTTATGTATATGCCAAAGCAACTTTTTTGCACAAAGGAAGGACCACTCAATTATTGGATATCAGGATTACAGATGATAACGATAATTTGGTGTCTGTTTGTAGATTATCAACCATCTCGCTTCCAAAAAAGAAATAATGACTTCCGAAGTTTTTTTTGAACAAATTCAACAACAATTGGACAAGCATTTACCTTTTGTAGCCTACAGAAAGCCTGGGGAAATATTGGTAAACGCGATGCTGCAACCAACGGATGACGTTTTTACGGTAGATGATTATTCTGAAAAGGGATTTGTTTTTGCGCCTTTTGATAGCACAAAAGCAGCCATATTGATTCCTTTGGAACACTCTAAAGGGATTTCATGTCAAAACCCTCAAATAATTAAAAACAACACAAGTCATACTAAGTACCAAGCCTTGGATTTGGATAGGGAACAACATTTGGTATTGGTTCAAAAAGGCGTGGATGCCATTAAAGCAGGTCTTTTTCAAAAAGTGGTTTTGTCCAGGATTGAAAAAACAGAACACACAATAACCAATCCATTAGAAGTTTTCAATGCCTTATTGCATCATTATCCTTCAGCCTTTGTATATTGTTGGTATCATCCACAAATAGGCTTTTGGCTTGGAGCAACGCCAGAAACATTGATACATGTGGAAGGTTCCCGTTTTAAAACCATGGCTCTGGCAGGAACCCAAAAATTTTTAGGTACAGACAAGGTTGTTTGGCAACATAAAGAAAAAGAAGAACAACAGTTTGTTACAGATTTTATAGTTCACAGCTTAAAACCATTTGCCAACAAATTGGCAATATCTGAAGTAGAAACCATAAAGGCAGGAAACCTCCTTCATCTTAAAACGTCTATTTCTGGGAACTTAAACTTAAAACACACAAATTTTAAACAAGTACTTTTAGCATTGCATCCAACACCTGCCGTATGTGGTTTGCCCAAAGAAGCGTCTAAACGGTTTATATTGAAACATGAACCTTACCAACGTGAGTTTTATACCGGTTTTTTGGGAGAGTTGAACGTGCAGTTAAAAACCAACAGGAATACCAATAGAAGAAACGTGGAAAACAATGCGTATGCTTCCATAAAAAACGTTTCCAATTTGTTTGTTAACCTGCGTTGTATGCAAATTTTGAATAAAAAAACTGGAATTTACGTTGGTGGAGGCATCACAAAAGACTCTAATCCAGAAGCCGAATGGCAAGAAACCGTAGCAAAAGCAGATGTCATGAAAAAGGTATTGCAATAATTTTATTTCGTATGTCTATTTGTTACATTTGCATTTAGATTTTATCTTACATGTTATACCCAAAAAACCCTCTAGCACAAACTGTTATTCAGCTTTGTAAAGCCAAAAACATTCAGCATATTGTGATTTCTCCTGGAAGTAGAAATGCACCATTGACCATTGGTTTTACCAACGATCCTTTCTTTACTTGTTATAGTATTGTAGATGAGCGTTGTGCTGGTTTTTTTGCTTTAGGGATTGCCCAGCAAATAGAACGTCCTGTGGCTTTGGTTTGCACTTCTGGAAGTGCCTTGCTTAATTACTATCCAGCTATTGCCGAAGCTTTTTATAGCGATATCCCTTTGGTAGTGCTTTCAGCAGACAGACCTCGATACTTAATTGGAATTGGAGATGGACAAACCATTAATCAAAAAGATGTGTATGCCAATCATATTTTAAATTCGGCTAATTTAAAGTTGAATTTTGAAAATGCCCCAAAAAATTCCAATGAGACAGAACCAGCTATCATTAGGTCCATAGAAAATAAATTGGAACGTATGTTAGGTGTTAAACAGGAACTGGACGATGAAAACGAAACCAAAATAAACACAGCATTAAATAAAGCCATATCGCTTAATGGTCCTGTGCACATCAATATCCCTTTTGAAGAACCCCTTTACGAAACCACAGACAAATTGACTGTGGAACCTAAAGTGATTGAGTTTGAAACCAAGAAGAAAAAGATAGACGATTTCTTTATCCAGGAGTGTTATGACGATTGGAACACCTATTCCAAAAAGATGATTTTGGTTGGTGCCAATCAGCCCAATAAGGTCGATCAACATATATTGGATGAGTTGGCTAAGGACAACAGTGTGATTGTGTTTACAGAAACAACATCGAACATCCATAACAAACAGTTTTTCAATAGTATCGATAAAATGATTGCACCTTTAACAGAAGAAGGGTTTCAAGCTTTGCAACCTGATATTTTGGTAACTTTTGGTGGTTTAATCGTATCTAAAAAAATCAAGGGGTTTTTACGTAAATTCCAACCCAAACATCATTGGCATATAGACAAGAAAAATGCAAACGACACCTTTTTTTGTTTGGACAAACATATAGAAGCTACTCCCAATCAGTTTTTTAATGCGCTTTTGCCAAGATTAACACATTTTGTTAAAAGCGATTACAAACCTTTTTGGAACGACATAAAGCTGTTAAGGGACGAAAAACATCAAGAATATCTAGAGCAGGTACCCTTTAGCGATTTTAAGGTGTTTGATACGGTTCTTAAAGTGTTGCCAGAACAAACCATTTTGCAGTTGGGTAATAGTTCTGCTGTAAGATATGCGCAACTTTTCGACCTTAAGAAAACCATTCAGGTGTTTTGTAATCGAGGGACAAGTGGTATTGATGGCAGTACCAGTACAGCCATTGGTTGCGCTAAGGTACACAAAAAACAAACCGTTTTTATTACAGGCGATTTAAGCTTTTTCTACGATAGCAATGCGCTCTGGAACAATTACATTCCCAACCATTTTAGGATCATTCTTATCAACAACCAAGGTGGAGGTATATTTAGAATCCTTCCTGGCCATAAAAACACCAAAAAATTCGATACTTATTTTGAAACCACGCATAACCTTACAGCAAAACAGTTATGTAAAATGTATGAATTTGAATACGATGTAGCAGCTAATGAAAGGCAGTTGAAGGCGCAATTAAAAACATTTTTTGAAGAATCCAACCAACCTAAATTATTGGAAATTTTTACTCCAAGAACCCTTAACGACGATGTGTTGTTGGATTATTTCAAGTTTATTAAATAGCCTGTAATCAAAACTGATTTTTTTCATTTTCAACATCTATTATTACTACCTTTGCAGCATGATACATTTAGGAGAATACAATACGTTAGAAATACTTCGCGAATCTGAACAAGGTTTATATTTAGCAGATGAAGAAGGGAACGAAGTGTTGTTACCAAACCGATACGTACCGGAATCGTTTAAAATTTGGGATAAAATGGACGTTTTTGTCTATTTGGACAATGAAGAACGTTTGGTTGCCGTAACCGATAAACCTTATATTAAAAAAGGTGATTTTGCATTATTACGATGTAATGCCGTAACGGAACATGGTGCTTTTTTGGATTGGGGCATGCTTAAAGAATTGTTTTGTCCGTTCCGGGAACAGGCCTTTAAAATGAAAAAAGGAGGTTGGTATTTTGTGTATTGTTTTCTGGATGAAAAAAGTAACAGATTGGTTGCTTCCAGTAAAACAAATCAATTTCTGGATAATAAAGAACTTACGGTAAGTCAGTTTGAAGAAGTAGACTTAATCGTGTCCCATCCTTCAGAAATAGGTATGAACGTGATTATCAACAAAAAACACTTGGGACTTATTTTCAACGACGATATTTTTCAGGATTTAAGTGTTGGGGACAGGTTGAAGGGTTACATAAAAAAAATCAGGCCTGATAATAAAATTGATGTGGTTTTAGGCCAAATAGGCTATAGAAACATAGAACCAAATGCCGATGCCATTATGGTGGAACTTCGTGATAACAGTGGATATTTAAACTTAACGGACAAATCGGATCCTGAAACCATTAAACAAGTGCTTAAAATGAGTAAAAAAAGCTTTAAAAAAGCAGTTGGCTCCTTATACAAGCAAAAACTTATAGAAATAAAAGAAGACGGGATTTATTTGGTATAGCTGTTTTTTTTGGCTTCAACTTTTTCATTGATCCACGCTTCTGCTTCTTCCAAAGAAGAAAACAACCGTCTGTTGATTTGTTTAAAAAAATGATTTTCCAAATCAAAATTTATGGTTTTGGTCAAATCTTCGCTAACTACAGCTGTGGCAACCAGGTTAGGGATTTCTTTTTCAAGTTGCATGGCATCGGTTGGTACCGTATTAAAAGGGTGTATTTTGTTTACAATTAATCCAAAAGGTTTGTTGGCAAATTGCCCCAAACCTTTGGTTTTTATTTCATGTAAGGCACGCATGGAAATTATGGCTTCTTTGGCATATTCTACCAAAACAAAATTTTCAAAAAAGTAAAAATCCCCTATTTTAAGAGCTATGTGTTTCTTTATCTTGCTGGATAGAAAAGAGGAGCGTACTGGTGTTTGCATGTTTTTATTACATTAAGTCGTTTTTTTGCTTCTAACCCAAGTTACAGCTTCTTCTAAAGTTTCAAATTTTTTTCTGGGAAATGAAAAATAGGCATCTTCCAACTCAATCACCTTATTGGTAAGATGGTTGTAAGACACAATAACATAAGCAGAAAGAAACTTTAAGTTTTTCGAATTAGACAAGATGTCCATAAGATCTACAGAATACGAATATATTCGGTTGGAAATAAAAAACTGGGGCATCCCATTGTGGGTTTCGTTTTTAAGTTCTAGAACCTCATTAAACTTGTTGAAAGTTACATGGCTACCTTCTTTAAATTCAGCAATAATCATGTTTTCAATAAAATGAAAGTCACCTATTTTCAATGAAACGGTAGCATCAATTTCTGATGCAAAAGAAGATTTTAGTGTTTTCATAGTGTCATACCTGAAAATATAAGTTATATAATTTTGTTTATAAAAGCAAATGCAATAGTTGATATTTGTTGTAATTATGTATTTTTACACCGAAAAAAGTGACAAGATTATGAGTGAAATCAACTGGAAAACAGCCAAAGAATACGAAGATATTACCTACAAAAAGTGTAATGGTGTTGCTAGAATTGCTTTTAATAGACCAAATGTACGTAACGCTTTCAGGCCAAAAACCACCAAAGAATTATATGATGCTTTTTATGATGCAAGTGAAGATGTAAATATTGGTGTGGTATTACTTTCTGCTGAAGGGCCTTCTACAAAGGATGGAGTGTATTCATTCTGCTCTGGAGGAGACCAAAAAGCTAGAGGCCATCAAGGATATGTTGGGGAAGATGGTTACCATAGATTGAATATTTTGGAAGTGCAGCGTCTTATTCGTTTTATGCCTAAAGCAGTAATAGCTGTGGTTCCAGGTTGGGCAGTTGGTGGAGGACATAGTTTGCATGTGGTTTGCGATTTAACTTTGGCAAGTAAAGAACATGCCATTTTTAAGCAAACAGATGCCGATGTTACCAGTTTTGATGGGGGTTATGGATCAGCCTATTTGGCAAAAATGGTAGGTCAGAAAAAAGCACGTGAGATCTTTTTTCTAGGAAGAAATTATTCCGCACAAGAGGCTTTTGAAATGGGCATGGTAAATGCTGTAATTCCACATCATGAACTAGAAGAGACTGCTTACCAATGGGCTCAAGAAATATTGGCAAAATCACCAACATCCATCAAAATGTTAAAATTTGCCATGAATTTAACAGATGATGGGATGGTTGGCCAGCAAGTATTTGCAGGAGAAGCTACGCGTCTGGCATACATGACAGATGAAGCTAAAGAAGGTAGAGATGCTTTTCTTGAAAAGCGAAAGCCTAATTTTCCTAAAAAATGGATCCCATAAATCTATTGATACAAGCGCTTATTTATGTCAAAAAAATACAAGATATGGTTATCGGCCTTTAGGCTAAGAACACTTCCTTTGTCTCTATCAGGAATCATTGTAGCTGCTAGTTTGGCTGCTTACAATGGTGTTTTTGATTGGTTGGTGTTTGTATTGGCCATTTTAACAACATTAAGTTTGCAGATACTTTCTAATTTGGCAAACGATTATGGCGATGGTGTAAAAGGTACAGATAGTGACGATAGAATTGGACCACAACGTGCCATACAGAGTGGAACGATAACTCCAGATGAGATGTTTGAGGCCATTAAAATAAATATTTTAATTGTTATCGGCTTGGCCTTCTTTTTAATCATGGCTGCTTTTGGGACTAAACACTTTTTACTGGCCATGCTTTTTTTTGGTTTAAGTTTATTTGCCATTTATGCTGCCATAAAATATACTGTTGGAAAAAATGCTTATGGCTATAGAGGGTTAGGAGATGTTTTTGTTTTTGTATTTTTTGGTTTGATAAGTGTTGGAGGAGGTTATATATTATTCGCTCAAAAATTGGATCACATTATATTTTTGCCAGCTTGTACCATTGGTTTGTTAAGTGTGGCTGTATTAAATTTAAATAACTTAAGGGATATTCATTCCGATAGAAGAGCAAATAAAAACACCTTGGTAGTTAAAATGGGTTTTGAGAATGGAAAAACCTATCATTACGTGTTAATAGGTGGTGCCATGGTTTTATCTATTTTATATGGTATTTTGTATTACTCTTCGCCTTTTAATTTTATCTATTTCCTTGCCTATATTCCTCTTATTAAGCACCTTATGACTGTTCGTGACAATACAGACCCAAAACTGTTGGATCCAGAGTTAAAAAAGCTTGCATTAAGCACATTTATACTAAGTGTTTTGCTTGCCATTGGTCATTTACTTTAACAATAGTTACTAAAATAATTTCATAAAGTCTTGTTTTTCAAATAAATATGTTTTATATTTATTGTGTTGGTAGGTTATTATCAATAATTGAAGCGGTTAAAAATGCTTCATATTTTGGGGATTGAAAAACTCAAACAGATTCTTGTAATTTGTTTGAGTTTTTTTGTAAATTCCAATTTCAAAAAAAATTTCTCAAAACAATGAAAATCACTTTTTACGGTCACGCAAGTTTAGGAATAGAAGTAAATGACGTTCATATATTGGTGGATCCATTTATCTCTGCAAACGATAAGGCATCACATATAGATATCAACACTTTAAAAGCAGATTATATTTTGTTGACACATGCTCATCAAGATCATATATTGGATGTAGAGACCATAGCAAAGCGTACAGATGCTGTAATCGTATCTAATTTTGAAATAGTAAGTTACTTCCAAAATAAAGGTTTGGAAGGACATCCAATGAATCATGGTGGTAGTTGGGATTTTGAATTTGGTAATGTAAAGTATGTTAATGCTATACATACATCTTCATTTCCAGATGGAAGCTATGGTGGACAACCAGGAGGCTTTGTTATAGAAGGAGAGCGTAAAAACATCTATATTGCTGGAGACACAGCTTTAACCATGGACATGAAATTAATCCCTTTACAAATTAAATTGGATCTAGCCATTTTACCTATAGGGGATAATTTTACCATGGGAATAGACGATGCTATTATAGCAAGTGACTTTGTGGAGTGCGATAAAATTTTAGGTTATCACTACGATACTTTCGGTTATATTGAAATAGACCATGAAGAAGCCAAACGAAAATTCTTCGACAAAAATAAAGACTTGATGTTGCTAGATATAGGGGAAAGTATTGAGCTTTGATTTTACGCAAAATCCCTACGGTTAGGTCACTTTACTTTTTAAGACTAATTTGTGGAGAAACTTTGGAAAAAACCGTTTAACATACACGCCCAAAACTTCAGATTTACCAATATAGGCTTCAAACTTTTCTTTCTGAATGGCTTTAAGCATGCGTTTTACAAACACAGTAACTTCCAGTCCGTTTTCGGTCATTTCGTCTTGATATCCTTGTTTGCTGCCATCAGCAGTTAACGCATTTCTGGCTACATTGGTATTTACAAATCCAGGACAGATCATGGTCACTTTAATATGGTCTTTTTCGTGTTCCATACGCAAGGTGTCAAAAAAACCATGTAAGGCATGTTTTGCACCACAATAAGAGGACCTGTAAGGGGAACTGAATTTACCCATAAGGCTGGAAACCACAACAAAATGACCTGTTTTACTTTTAATAAAATAAGGCAATAGTGCTTTGCTTAATGCTACCGTACCCAAATAATCTATTTCCATAAGCTTTTTATCTACTTCTATAGATGTGTCAATAATGGGAGAACGTTGACTAATACCTGCATTGTTGATTAATATGTCAATATGGCCAAAAAGTTGCATGGCTTTTTCAACTACCAAGCTCATAGTTGCATAATGAGCCAAATCGAATGCTAAAACTTGAACATTTTCTTGGTTTTTACAGTCCATTTTAACGCTGAAAAGCTGTTCCTGATGTCTTGAAGACAATATGAGTTTACAAGATTGTTTGGATAGCTCCAAAGCCAAGCCTTTCCCAATACCACTAGAGGCACCAGTAATCCAAATCACTTTATTTTCAAAGGTCATGCTATGGTTTTTTTGCCCTTGACAGGTATTGAAATATGTTCGCTGCTTTCATTAAGTTCAGGGTTGGATTGAGAATTTAAATGGGTTGCCAACCATTCTTCCCTTAAGTTGTTGCTTAATTTTCCTGTACCATCATGTTTCCATCCGGGTGGTTTTATAAAATATTTCAATCTATTGGAAAGTGATTTTTTTCCAGAAAAAACATCTTTAAGCATGTTATACCATTCAATAAAGGCAACTTTTACAGGATTATAAGTTTGGATGTTGGTTACCAATCCGTAAACCACCTTTTCATGATCCAACTCAGCTTGAAAAGTCCCAAATAATTTGTCCCATATTATTAAAATACCAGCATGATTTCTATCAAGATAAATAGGATTGCTTCCATGATGTACTCTATGATGCGAAGGTGTGTTCATTATGGCTTCAAACCATTTTGGCAGTTTGTTTATGGTTTCTGTATGAATCCAAAATTGATACAATAAACTTACGGACATTTGCAACAATATCATGGCTGGATGAAATCCTAACAAAGGCAACCATAACCAGAACACAAAGGAATAGAAACTACCAGACCAAGTTTGCCTCAAGGCAGTACTAAGATTATAATGTTGTGAGGAATGGTGAACCACATGCGATGCCCAAAACAATCTACACTCATGAGAAATCCTGTGGAACCAATAATAAGAAAAATCGTCTGCAAAAAACAACAAAACAAAACTCCACCACGCAATGGGAATGGTAAAAATCCTAAAATTCTCATACACAAAAAATAAAGCTAATAATACCAAACCTTTACTTAGCAAACCTATAAATACATTTCCTAAACCCATAGCAATAGAAGTCAATGCGTCTTTGGGTTCATAACTTTTAATGTTTTTTTTGGTTGTGATAAACAGTTCCAAAAGCATGGAAGCTATAAAAAAAGGAATGGCAAAATGAATAAGGTTTGGAAATTCAGGCATGAGTATTTAAGATTATTAAGTCTAAATGTACAAAATATTTTAAGTATTTTTGAAACTTACTATGAAAGCAACCTACAAGAAATATATTTTAAATTTTAAACAAGCCAGTGGCACATCTAGAGGTGTTTTAAGAACCAAGGAAACCTGGTTCCTGATATTGAAACAGGATGACAAAATTGGAGTGGGCGAGTGTGGGTTGTTTCGTGGTTTGAGTGCAGACGATGTTCCACATTATGAAGAGATTTTAAAATGGACCTGTTTAAACATTCATTTGGGTTTACAGGTTTTATTGGATGAGCTTTATAAATTTCCAAGCATCCAATTTGGACTGGAAACGGCTTTTGCTTCTTTAAATAGCGATGACCCATTTGTATTGTTACCTTCAAATTTTACCAAGGGTACTGATGCCATCCCTATCAATGGCTTGATCTGGATGGGAAGTGAAAGTTTCATGAAACAACAGATAAAAGAAAAAATTGAAGCTGGTTTTTCCTGTATCAAAATGAAAATTGGTGCCATTGATTATCAAACAGAATTAGACTTACTAAAATCCATTAGGAAAGAATTTTCAAATAGAGACATTATTTTAAGGGTCGATGCCAATGGTGCTTTTTCAGCTTCAGAAGCCTTGGAAAAATTGCACCAGCTTGCAGAATTACAAATCCATTCCATAGAGCAACCCATTAAACAGGGACAATGGCAGGAAATGGCTCGATTATGTGAAAAATCACCCATACCAATAGCTTTGGATGAAGAGCTGATTGGCATTTTTTCAAAAAAAGAAAAAATTAAATTGCTTCAAACCATAAAACCTCAATACATTATTTTAAAACCCAGTTTAATTGGAGGTTTTAAAGGAAGTGATTCTTGGGTAAGCCTGGCACAAAAAGAAAGCGCATATTATTGGGTTACAAGTGCATTGGAAAGCAATGTAGGCTTAAATGCCATAGCACAATGGACCTATATGTTACACCAAGATTATCATCAAGGGCTGGGCACAGGTGGTTTGTTTACCAATAATTTTGACTCTCCTTTACTAGTAAAAAATGGTACATTGCAAT
>NZ_CAXATZ010000040.1:0-23213 GCF_963971605.1 uncultured Xanthomarina sp. | reverse complement strand
AAAAAGAGCCAAAAATAGATTGTGGTTCTGGATGTACCGAAGAACAATATCAAACAAACAGACGTTCTGAGTTTATTATTGTTAGTGGTGGTCCTTCTCAAAATTAGACAACTATTTAAATTAATAGCGTATAAAAAAAGCCTTGCTAAACTAATAGCAAGGCTTTTTTAATTATTTAATTTGATTACCTTTTTTATCAAAAAAATGATATTCTAAGTATGTGTAAGCATCTCTTGGTAAAACTTTAACCCATTTTTTATGTTCAAAAAACCATTTTGAACGAATAGATGGAAAGCCTTTTGTTAAAAAGGCTGCTATAAAAGGATGTGTGTTTAAGGTTATCTTTTTATAGTCTTTTTTAAATAATTGCTCCAAATCGTGAGTCATTTTCTGGATCAATACAATTGGTGCTTCAACTTCTTCGCCATTAGAACCATTTGGGTTATCCTCTCTGGTTTTAATGTTCATTTCAGGTCTTACACGCTGTCTTGTTATTTGTATTAACCCAAACTTACTTGGAGGCAAAATTTTGTGTTTAGCTCTATCGTGCTTCATTTCATCTCGTAAATGATTGAAGAGCTTTTTTCTGTTTTCAGCTTTGGTCATATCAATAAAGTCCACCACAATGATCCCTCCCATATCCCGAAGGCTTAATTGTCTGGCAATTTCTGTAGCCGCAATTAAATTTACTTCTAAGGCAGTATCTTCTTGAGATTTCTCTTTATTCGATCTATTACCACTGTTTACATCTATAACATGTAAAGCTTCTGTGTGTTCAATAATAACATAGGCACCTTTGGCCATGGAAACAGTTTTTCCGAAAGAGGTTTTTATTTGTCTTTCAATACCAAACTTTTCAAAAATTGGAACATTAGATTGATACAACTTAACTATTGATTCTTTTTTTGGTGCAATTTCATGCACATAATCTTTAATTTGAATATAAAGCTCTTCATCATCAACATGTATGCTTGTAAAGGTGTCATTAAAAATATCGCGCAAAATGGACGATGCTTTATTTAACTCTCCTAATACTTTACTTGGATGATGGGCTTTATGTAGCTTTTTACACATTGCGGTCCAACGACCTAACAAATTCTGTAAATCTTTATCTAGTTCGGCTACTTTTTTGCCTTCTGCTACAGTTCGTACAATAATACCAAAGCCTTGTGGCGTTATGCTCTTTACAAGACGTTTCAATCGGTCTTTTTCAGCCTTGTTCTCTATTTTCTGTGAAATAGAAATTCTGTCGGAAAAAGGCACCAAAACAATATATCTTCCAGCAATAGAAAGCTCTGAGCTTATTCTAGGGCCTTTGGTTGATATAGGTTCCTTGGCAATTTGCACTAATATAGACTGATTTGATTTTAAGACGTCGTTAATTTTACCGTCTTTATCAATATCTTTTTCAAATGGGAATTTGTTAAGATTAAAATCTTTTAGTTTACCTGTGCTTACACTTTTTGTGAATTTTAAAAGGGAAGGGAGTTTTGGTCCTAAATCATGATAATGTAAAAAGGCATCCTTTTCGTAGCCTACATTTACAAAAGCAGCATTTAGCCCTGGAACAGCTTTTCTTACTTTGGCTATAAACACATCACCAACAGAAAAGTTGTTACTTCCTTCATCCTTATGTAATTCAATTAGTTTTCCATCTTTTAATAAGGCAAAATCAACATGTTCTGAACCAGATCGAATAATCAATTCTTTATCCATTTTGTTAATTTTTATCCATACGCTTTGCTTAAAAGCATTGGTTAATAGTTGCCATTTCATAAAATAACAACTGCCAACCATGTACTTAAAAACAAATTATACAGATGGATGATACAATATTTTATATCTAAAACGTATAATTACAATTCTAGATATCATGATACAATTTACGCTTGGGACGATCCCAAACAATAAATTGTAACATGTCACAGGATTTAAAAATCCGTGGAGTTTATTTTTTTGTGCAAGGTTATGCACCATTTAAATAAAACTCATTTCAAAGAACGTTTGTGTTGTAAAACCAAAAAAGTAGTTATCTAACTACTTTTTCGACTTATTTTTTCTTTTTGTGACGATTAGCGCGTCTTCTTTTCTTACGCTTATGCGTTGCAACCTTGTGTCTTTTTCTTTTTTTACCACTTGGCATAAGTTATGCTTTTTAAAAAATTAATATTATAGGTCTTATTTAACCTCTACGTTTGTTTTTACTCCTTCTACAAATACTTTTGCAGGTTTAAATGCTGGGATGTTATGAGCAGGAATTTTAATAGTTGTGTTTTTTGATATATTTCTTCCAGTTTTTTCAGCTCTAGTTTTAACAATAAAACTACCAAAACCTCTTAAATACACATTATCTCCACTCTCTAAAGAAGTTTTTACTTCTTCCATAAATGTTTCAACAGTTGCTTGAACATCGCCTTTTTCAATTCCTAATTTTTCAGAAATTTTCGTTACTAAATCAGCTTTAGTCATTTTTAATCTATTTAAGTTACTATTAATTATTTAAAGGGATGCAAATATAGGAATTTAAAATTCAATATTTCAAACCTAATTCATTAAAATTTAAGATTATAAACCTTTATTTTTGTTGCCAATATACATTTTTAATGACAATTACAAAAACTTTAACATCTTGGTACTCAATTCATAAACGCGATTTACCTTGGCGAAACACCACTAATCCGTATTATATTTGGCTCTCTGAAATTATTTTGCAGCAAACACAAATCAAGCAAGGACTCCCTTATTATGAAGCATTTGTAAATAATTATCCTACTGTTTTTCAACTTGCTAAGGCTAAAGAAAGTCAGGTTTTAAAATTATGGCAAGGTCTGGGTTATTATTCCAGGGCTAGAAACCTTCATGCAACTGCAAAATATGTGGCATATGAACTTCATGGGGAATTTCCCAACAGCTATAAAGGGCTTTTAAAACTAAAAGGTGTTGGTGATTATACGGCAAGTGCCATTGCTTCCATTTGCTTTAATGAAAATACAGCTGTGCTGGATGGCAATGTGTATCGGTTTTTATCTAGATATTTTGGCATAAACACACCTATAAACACAACCAATGGGTTTAAAACTTTTAAAGCATTGGCTCAAGAAATTCTTGACAAAAACAATCCAGCAGAACACAATCAAGCCATTATGGACTTTGGTTCCAGGCAGTGCATGCCAACAAATCCAGATTGTACAGTATGCCCTTTTAAAGAGTCATGTGTGGCATACAACAAATCGTTGGTGGCAGCATTACCTGTAAAACTAAAAGCCAAAAAGCCTGTGAAAAAATATTTCAATTTTTTGGTATTTATATCAAGTTCTGGCCAAACCATTTTGGAAAAAAGAGAAGAAAAAGGCATCTGGAAAAATCTATACCAATTCCCTTTAATTGAAACCGAAAAAGCAACCCATTTAAACGATTTTAAATCAAAATTAAAAACGTATCCTTTGCTCAATGGCGAAAATTATGAGCTAATATTATTTAATGACACAGATATTGTACATAAATTATCCCATCAACATTTACACACTAAATTCTGGATTGTTAATTTAAATAAGCTACCAACTTCTGGGATTCCCATTAAAAACCTAAGAGATTATGCCGTTCCTGTTTTAATTGAGAAATTTATTGACGATTTTAATTTTTAACACTTTAACAAATTCACTCATAATTTTTTATTAATTTTAAATAAATGAAAAGCAATTACGTAATTTTGCTAATTATTAACTTATAAACATATTATGTCTGGAACTTTAAATAAAGTCATGTTAATTGGTCATTTGGGAGATGAAGTGAAAATGCACTATTTTGATGGTGGGAACTGTATTGGTCGTTTTCCTTTGGCCACAAACGAAACCTACACCAACAAACAAACCAACGAAAAAATCACCAATACAGAATGGCATAACATAGTTGTAAGAAACAAAGCTGCCGAAATTTGTGAAAAGTATCTTTCTAAAGGTGATAAAGTCTATATTGAAGGTAGAATAAAAACCAGAAAATGGCAGGACGATAGCGGTAACGACAGGTATTCTACCGAAATTCATTGTACAGATTTCACCTTCCTAACTACCAAAAGCGAAAGTGAACAACAACAAGCAAACACAGCAGCTCCAAAATCCATGGAGCAAAAAGAGCAACCTAACAAACAAATACAAGAAGAAGACGACGATCTTCCATTTTAACCATATTTTGTAAAATTAAACTTTTTATCATTGGATCCTGAACCCTCGAGTTTTAATGCATTAATGTTAGCAAATTTCCAGAACAATTTATTTGAGCTGGTTGATTTTTCAATTGTATTTGGTTTTGTGTTACTTGCTTTGCTGCTACTGTGCTCTGCACTTATTTCTGGAGCAGAAGTGGCTTTGTTTTCCCTTAACAGGACCGATTTGGAAAATGGCTTGGAAGACAATCCAAACACCTTTAAAATTATTGCCTCGCTCTTGGAAAGGCCCAAAAAACTGTTGGCAACCATTTTGGTGGCCAACAATTTCATTAACATTGGCATTGTTATTCTCTTTGCCTATTTGGGTGATTTTATCTTTACTGGCATCACACAGCCTATCCTTAGATTTATAGTAGAAGTCGTGGTAATTACCTTCCTAATTTTGCTTTTTGGTGAAATTTTACCAAAAATCTATGCCAGTAGGAACAAAGTGAAATTTTCTAACTTCATGGCGTATCCGTTAAAGATGTTGGATGTTGTTTTTTCTCCCATAAGTCTGCCTATGCGAAGCATAACCTTGTCTATTCATGGTAAATTGGGGAAACAAAAATCCAACTTAAGTGTCGATCAGCTTTCGCAAGCCTTGGAATTAACCAGTGAACACGACACCACCAAAGAAGAACAGAAAATATTACAAGGCATCGTGTCTTTTGGCAACACAGATACCAAACAGGTCATGCGTCCAAGAATTGATATTTTTGCCTTAAACATCAATCAAAAATATCTGGAAATCATTCCTGAAATCATCAATCATGGCTATTCCAGAATCCCTGTTTTTGAAGATAATATCGATAAAATTAAAGGCATTCTGTATGTAAAAGACCTGTTGCCATATATTGATAGAAAACAATTTGATTGGACAACCCTTATTAGAGACCCTTTCTTTGTCCCTGAAAACAAAAAACTGGACGATTTAATGGCCGAGTTTCAGGAGAAAAAAGTCCATTTAGCCGTTGTGGTTGATGAATATGGAGGGACTTCCGGGCTTATTTCCTTAGAAGATATTATAGAAGAAATTGTAGGTGATATTAGTGATGAATATGATGATGAAGATTTAATCTATTCCAAACTGGACGACAAAAACTATGTTTTTGAAGGAAAAACCCCCTTAAAGGATTTCTATAAAATCATAAAACTGGAATCAGATGCGCTTTTTGAAGAAGCCAAAGGCGAAGCCGAGACAGTTGCTGGTTTTGTTTTGGAAACATCTGGTGGTTTCCCAAAAATAGGAAGTAAAATAAAATTTGAAAATTACGTTTTTACTGTAGAAGCTTTAGATAACAAACGCATCAAGCGAGTTAAAGTAACCTTACCATAAACCCAACATGAAAAACAGTATTCTATTTTTTGGTATTTTTTTTATCTGCCTATCCTGTGGCCAAGATCCAGTGCCCAAACCTCAAGCCTATTTAAGACTGGAGTTTCCAGAACCAACATACCAAGAGTTTCATAAAAACCTTCCTTTTACCATAGAGAAAAACAAATTGGCAAGCCATGTGGAAACCAAATCCATTTCAGGACCTACTGAAAGCTATGGCGTTACCTTGCAATATCCAAGTCTTAGAGGATCTATTTACTTAACTTACAAAAGTATAGATAATAATCCTGACAATTTAATGGCGTTTTTACGAGATGCCCAAAAATTTACTCAAGAACACACAAGGAAAGCTGATGAAATTATTGAACAGCCTTATGAAAATAAAGCTAGAAAAGTGTATGGCATGTTATACGAAGTGGGTGGAAATGCAGCTTCCCAATCGCAGTTTTATGTTACAGACAGTACAAATCATTTTTTAACCGGTTCGCTATACTTTTACGCCAAACCTAATTACGATTCCATTTATCCTGCTGCAAAATATCTTGAGAAAGACATCAAGCATATTATGGAAACGGTTTCCTGGAAATAGAGCCTCATGTTTAAATTATTTTTTATATTCATCTCCAAAATAATTTAAAACATTACTTATTTCATGGTTTTTAAAGCTTATAAAACAATTGTTTTCTTACTCTTTGCAGTTCTTCTTTCTTGTAATAAAAGTGATAACTTAAGTGAGGATGCAGACTTCCATATTGCACTTCCTACTGCTCCAGTTAAAGTTATAAACACCAATGGCACATGGTTGGTTTACGACTTACATATTAAAACACCACACTTAGAGAAGGTAGATATTATTTATGATGACAGTTTGTTATTGTCTTATACAGATTTTATCACGCGCAACGATCTGCACATTGCGCACATTTGGATTGAATATCCAGAATCCGGATGGGAAAAAGAAGAGATACTGCACACTTTTGAATATAAGGATACCAACAATAGCTTTCAGGTCTTTACTTTTCCATTACAAGTTGAAACACAGTATCCAAATCCAAAAACAATTCAATTTCCTGTACCTGAAGGGGTTTGGTTGGCAGAAGGAGCACCTGGAAGCACATCTTATCATACCCGAGCAATATTTCCATTTCAAGATTTACAGTTTGACGAAACCCAAAACGGTTATCTTATAGGAAACAATCCACAACGTTATGCCATTGACTATGCGTTAATGGTAAATAACTTACCATACGTAAACAATGGTGAACAATTAACGGATTGGCATTGTTATAACCTTCCAGTTAAAGCAGTAGAGGGAGGAAAAGTGATTTTTACTGAAAATAATATTCCAGACAATACAACTCCTGGAAAATTGGATTACGAGACCAATACTTCAAACGCTTCAGGAAATGTGGTATATATTGAACATCTTGATGGTACCATTAGTACATATTGTCATTTAATACCAAATTCCATATTAGTATCAGTTGGAGACATTGTAAACACTGGTCAGGTATTAGGGAGATTAGGAAATTCTGGAAACTCTTTTGCCCCTCATTTACATATGCACTTGCTTACCAATCCAGAGAACAAAGAACTGGAAGAATATGCAGATGGCCTTTTTATGGAAAGTCTGCCTTATACGTTTCCTGAGTTTATTAAATTAGGTGCGCTACCTCCTGGCTATCTGGACGAAAAGCCAATAACACCTTTTTCACCAAACTTACATGAAGTGTTTATAGACAAGTTACCCTCGGAAAGTGATGTTATAGAGTTTTAAACAAAAAAAGCATCTCGATCGAGATGCTTTTTCAGTATTATGTTTTAAAGGAAACTTAAGCTTTTCCTTTTTCTGCACAACAGGCCATTTTACAATCCGCTTTGCAGGCCATTTTTTTGTCTGTTGAAGTTTCAGATGTTTCAGCTTTGTCTGCACAACATGCTTTCTTACAATCTTTTGCACAAGCAGTTTTTTCAGTATCAGCTTTTTCACCAAAAGCGTCAACTGCATGCATGTCTTTTACGGAATACATATCTCCAGCTTTTTTAACCACCTCTTCCAAAGATGTTGGTGTTACTTTAGCTTCGTCGTATTCTACCATAGCTAATTTTTTGTCAAAATCCACTTTGGCAGATTTTACACCTTCCATTTTAGCCATTTTCTTTTCAATGGTTTTAGCACAACCCATGGCACAGGTCATACCTTCAATGGTAAACTCTGCTTTAGCATAAGTTGCATTTGGGTCTAATGTAGCCACTTCTTCTGTTGTTGTCTCAAGCTCCACTGTTTTTACCTCTGGAGCTGTTTCGTTCTTACATGCCGTAAAAAAAACGGTAAACAGTAATAAACCGATAATATTTTTTAATGATTTCATTTGTTTTAAATATTGATTTAGATACAAAATTACTAATAATTAGTGTTTATTGCATCAAAAATAGCAATTTTGTGGTTTGGTTGTAATTTATGAAGCATATTCAAGTTAAATGGTTGTATTTATTTGTCTTGTCCTTGATATGGGGAAGCTCTTTTATACTTATTAAAAAGTCACTTTTAGGCTTAAGTCCGTATCAATTGGGTGCCTTAAGAACCATTATTACTGCTTTGTTTTTGTTTGTTGCTGGTTATAAAAGTGTGAAGCAAATTGAAATATCCCAATGGAAATGGATTGCGCTTTCGGGGTTTTTGGGGTCTTTTTTTCCAGCATTTTTATTTGCCATTGCCGAAACCGAAATAGATAGTGCTGTAGCATCTATTTTAAACTCGTTGGTGCCCTTAAACACCATACTTTTAGGTTTTGCCGTTTTTAGGATAGCCTCTACCAGAAGACAGGTTTTAGGAGTTATAATAGGCTTTATAGGAACAGCTATCCTAATTTTAAAAGGTGCCGAATTAAATCCAGGACAAAATTACTTATATGCAGGTTTTGTGATAGGTTCTACCATTATGTATGCGTTAAATGTAAACATTATAAAAACACATCTACAATTTGTAAAACCCTTGGCCATTGCAGCAGGAAATTACGTGGTAATAGTGGTACCTGCTATTTTGGTTTTACTTTTTTCAGGTTTTTTCAGTGCCAAAACCCTAGAGAACACACATTTTAAAATGTCGCTAGTGTTTGTTACCGTTTTATCTTTTTTTGGGACTGCTTTGGCCAAAGTTCTCTTTAACAAATTAATCCATATCTCCACACCTGTTTTTGCTTCTTCGGTGACTTATTTAATGCCAATTGTAGCCTTGACTTGGGGCGTGTTGGATGGTGAATCTTTTACATTGCTTCAAGGATTCGCCACCTTGATTATTTTACTTGGTGTGTATTTATCCCACAAAAGGCAACGCTAACAGATGTACAGTTTAAAATAAGCAATCTTCTTTATATGATTTGGGGATTTTCAATCCCAACTGATACAGCCAAGTTTATAATTTTGTTTAAAAATTATGCTTTTTGTAAAATAATCACGAAATTTAGTAACATTAAATCCTTTAAAATGAATACCTCAGCTAAAATTTCGATAAAATACGGTCTCATAACTGCCATACTACTGATTGTTTATTTCTTGGTTTTAAAACTTATAGGATGGCACAACAACCCTTGGTTACGGTTGTTTAATGGCTTCATCATGGCCTTTGGCATTTATACCGTTATTAAGCAATATAAATTGGTTTCGGGAAACACTTTCACTTACATCAATGGATTTAAAACCGGTGTTGTAACAGGATTTCTGGCCACCTTTGTGTTTGCCCTTTTTATGAGCATATATATGTTTCATCTGGATGTTGAATTTAAGGACACTTTGCTTCGGGAATGGTTTAAGGATTACGACCAAGGAGGAGGCATTTTAATTTTTATCATACTTATAGAAGGGCTTTCGTCAACAGCGATATTAAGCCTGACTTTCATGCAAATTTTTAAAAACAGTAAAAATCTTTCTGAAAACAAATAAAACGTTTGTAGTTTAATTAATTAGCAGTATATTTGCACTCATTTTTTGAACAAATTAATTAATATAAACGTTACGCTATGTACGCAATTGTAGAGATAGCAGGGCAACAATTCAAAGTTGAAAAAGACCAAAAAGTCTTTGTTCATCGTTTGGCTACGGAAGAAGGAAAACAAGTGTCTTTTGACAATGTACTTCTTTTAGCAGATGGAGACAAAGTAACTGTAGGCGCCCCAGCTATAAACGGAGCTCAAGTAGGAGCCAAAGTTTTAAAACACCTTAAAGGTGATAAAGTAATCGTTTTCAAAAAGAAACGTCGTAAAGGTTACCGTGTAAAAAATGGTCACAGACAATCTTTAACTGAAATCGTAATTGAAAGCATTGTTGCTTCAGGAGCTAAACCAGCTGCTAAGGCAGAGAAAAAAGCTGAACCGGCAAAAAAAGCTGAATCTAAAGCTGCTGCCCCAAAAACAGAGGCTAAAAAAGCAAGTCCAAAGAAATCGGCTGCAAAAGCAGATGACTTAAAGAAAATTGAAGGTGCTGGACCTAAGGCTGCCGAAGCTTTAATAAATGCAGGATATGAAACTTTTGCTAAAATTGCAAAAGCAACACCTGAAGAGTTAAGCGCTGTATTAACTGAAGCTAGCTCAAGATTAGCTCATTTAGTAACAGACACTTGGCCAAAACAAGCTAAATTAGCTGCAGATGGTAAGTGGGATGAACTAAAAGCATTACAAGAAAAATTAGATGGTGGAATTGAAAAGTAATTTTCGTTTCATTTAATATTAACAACATAAAACCTAAAAGACAATGGCACATAAAAAAGGAGTCGGAAGTTCTAAAAACGGTAGAGAATCAGAATCGAAACGTTTAGGTGTTAAGATATTTGGTGGCCAAGCTGCTGTAGCTGGTAACATTATCGTTAGACAAAGAGGTACTGCACATAATCCAGGCGAGAATGTGTATGCTGGAAAAGATCATACATTACATGCTAAAGTTGATGGCATTGTAAAGTTTACAAAGAAAAAAGATAACAAATCTTATGTTTCTATTGAGCCATTTGAGGCTTAAGAAACTGTTTCTTTATACTCAATTTAAAAACCCCTTTCAGGAAGTCTGAAAGGGGTTTTTGTTTTTTTTGACCAATATAATTAAGAATTTATTGTATTGGTTTCGCATATAATCAATAAAACACAAGATCGGTTTATGGGAAGGTTCCAGAAGTAATAAATACCAAAACATCATTAATACATCTATCCAAATCTGTTTTAATATCTTTTCCCCAAAACCTAAAAACGGTATAATCCATATCGTAAAGCTGCTGATTCACTTCTTTATCTCGTTGCATATTGCGCTCAATTTTAGGGATCCAAAATCCTTTGTTGCTTTTTATGCTGTGCTTTTTTTCTTCCCAATTGTAACCATGCCAAAATTCGCCATCTATAAAAATAGCGAGCTTATATTTTTTTATGCTTATATCTGGGCGTCCAGGTAGCTGTTTATTGTTAACTCTATAACGGACTCCTTCTGCCCAAAGCGCTTTGCGGAACATGATTTCGGGCTTGGTATTTTTACCTGAAATCCTGCTCATTATTCTTGAACGCTTTTTTGTGGTATAAAAACCTGAAGCTTCATTAAAACGAGGGACTTGTATTTTTTCTTCTTTATAAACCATAAAGTCTATGAAATATAAAGGTTTTAAATAAAAAATCCCAAACATTTAAGTTTGGGATTTTTATTTTTAGTATCCAATGCTTTGTCTAAAAATATTAATAATAATTAATATCTATAATATTCAGGCTTAAATGGTCCTTCAACTGGCACTCCAATGTATTTAGCTTGGTCTTCACGAAGTTCTGTTAATTCAACGCCAATTTTAGCCAAATGCAATTGAGCTACTTTTTCATCCAGGTGTTTAGGCAACATATATACTTTGTTTTCATAAGCATCTTTATTGGTCCAAAGTTCTATTTGAGCCAAAGTTTGGTTTGTAAACGAGTTACTCATTACAAAACTAGGATGTCCTGTGGCACAACCTAAATTCACCAAACGTCCTTGTGCCAAGATAATGACATCTGTTCCATTAACAGTGTATTTATCAACCTGTGGCTTAATGGTGTTTTTGGTATGACCATGGTTTTTGTTTAACCAAGCCATATCAATTTCATTGTCAAAATGTCCAATGTTACATACAATGGTTTTATCTTTCATGGCTTCAAAATGCTCACCACGAACAATATCTTTATTTCCAGTGGTTGTAATTACTATATCAGCATTCCCAACAACGGTTTCCAGTTTCTTCACTTCAAAACCATCCATAGCAGCCTGTAGTGCACAAATAGGATCGATTTCGGTAACTGTTACAATACTTCCTGCACCTTTAAAGGATGCAGCTGTACCTTTACCAACGTCTCCATAACCACAAACAACCACACGTTTTCCAGCAAGCATCACATCTGTAGCACGACGGATGGCATCTACTGCGCTTTCACGACAGCCATATTTGTTATCAAATTTTGATTTGGTCACACTATCGTTCACATTAATTGCTGGCATTGGCAAAGTTCCAGCTTTCATACGTTCATACAATCTGTGAACTCCCGTAGTGGTTTCTTCAGATAAGCCATTAATTCCTGCAGCCAATTCTGGATATTTGTCTAGAACCATGTTTGTTAGATCGCCACCATCGTCCAATATCATATTTAATGGTTTTCTATCTTCCCCAAAAAACAAGGTTTGTTCAATACACCAGTCAAATTCCTCTTCGGTCATATCCTTCCATGCATACACAGCAGTTCCTGTGGCAGCAATGGCAGCAGCAGCTTGGTCTTGAGTAGAGAAAATGTTACAAGAACTCCAAGTTACTTCAGCTCCCAAGGCTTGTAAGGTCTCTATTAAAACAGCTGTTTGAATGGTCATATGCAAACATCCAGCAATCCTAGCTCCTTTAAGTGGTTGAGACTCTTTGTATTCTTCACGAAGACTCATTAAGCCAGGCATTTCAGCTTCAGCTAATTCAATTTCCTTTCTTCCCCAATCTGCAAGTGAGATATCTTTTACCTTATATGGTACGTAAGCAACAGTTTTTGTATTCATAATTAATTTTTCTTATTGTTTTTTAAAGTCTAACAACTTTGGCAATAGCACTTAAAATAGTTAAATTCGCTTGCCGGAATTGTTAAATCTGCTTTTGGCAGTGCAAAGATAACTAATAACTTTTAGAATATTAAATGCCTCTTTATAAAACCCTTAGTCCTAACTCACAAACTACTGTTAAAATCTGGAAGATTACAGAATCCTATAACGATTTGTTTCAAGGCATCAACTTGAAGCCTGAAAACCTACAACGTGTTTTAAACATGAAAAGCGAGCTGCACCAAAGAGGTTTTTTAAGTGTGAGACATTTGCTGGCAGAATTTGGCTATACAGATACCGATTTGTTTTACGACGAAAATGGCAAACCACATCTAAAAGATGGGAAACACATTTCCATTACCCACTCCTTTACTTTTTCTGGCATAATTGTAAGTGACTTTAAGGTTGGCATAGACATTGAAAAACAACGTAAAAAAATTGGTGTCATTGCCCATAAATTTATGGAATATGAGTTCCAATACCTAAAAACAGACGAGCCGGATTACATCAATAAATTAACGGTTATCTGGTGTATAAAAGAATCTTTATACAAACTTTTTGCAACTCCTGGCCTGAGTTTTTTACAGCACACCTTGGTAATCCCCTTTACCATAAATGAAGCTTCCACCATAGCTTGGATTGATTATCAAGATAGAAAACACAGGTATTATACCGAATTTTTTGAATTTGAAGGTTTTACCTGTGCATACGCATTGCCTTCTAAATAAAATATTTAAAATAGAAACCCAGTATTTGTGTACCAACTAGAAACAATATATCAGCAGATAATAAAAGCCATATCCAAGAGTGAAAAACTTTTGGCCGTTTTAATAGATCCTGATAAAATGACCATTAAGATGGCATCTCAATTTATTGGGAAAATAAACCAGTCTTTGGCGACACATATTTTTGTTGGAGGCAGTACAGTTGCAGATTTTGCTACAGAACAACTGGTTTCAGTAATTAAAAAACACACCCATTTGCCTATAATCCTATTTCCTGGGGACGTTTCACAAATTACAGGTCAAGCTGATGCTTTGCTGTTTCTGTCTTTAATTTCCGGTAGAAATCCTGAATACTTAATAGGAAAACAGGTCGCTTCCGTATCAAAATTACGCCAAATGCATCTTGAAGTGATCCCTACAGGTTACCTGCTTATTGAAAACGGTAAAGAAACAGCTGTTCAAAAAGTTACAGGTACAGAACCAATGTCTAAAGATTCTGTTCAAGATATAGTAGACACAGCAAAAGCAGGAGAATTATTAGGCATGAAACTGATTTATTTGGAAGCTGGAAGTGGCGCTTTAAATCCAATAGATTCAACCATTATAAATAACGTGAAAAAAGAAATATCCCTTCCTTTAATTGTTGGAGGAGGTATTAGAACAAAAAAACAATTGGAGGAAGCCTACAATTCTGGAGCAGACCTAGTGGTTATTGGGACAGCTTTTGAAGACAATGAAGCTCTTTTTGAAGAATTAACCTCTTTGTCCTCCAGGCATTTGCCAAAAGGGGAAAATTAAAAGGATTTTATAACTTATAAGAGTAATCCTGCAAGGTTTTTTAAAACCTTATAGATGTAAGCAAATATAATTTCCTTCTCTTGTGTTTGCCAAAAGACAAACGAAGGAATAAAAAATAACAGCAATGAATATATCAGTAGACTTAACTTTATCGCCATTACAGGATGATTACGAAACACACGTTATTAGCTTTATAAAAGAATTAAGGAATTCCAAATTTACTGTTTTGGAAAACCCCTTAAGCACTCAAATTTTTGGGGAATATGATGAATTGATGCCCTTTCTGATAGCGCAAATCCATAAATCTTTTGAAGCGCAAAATATATGTGTGTTGACCATGAAGCTTGTAAAAACAGACAGGAGCGACTATGAACCAAATTTTTAATTTCTTTTTTGAGCAATACGCAACCTATGAAACCGTAGATATTGTTTTAGAAATAATAGCAGTTCTTTTTGGGTTTCTATCTGTCTGGTGCTCTAAGCAAAATAATATTTTGGTCTTTCCAACAGGGATGATAAGCACAAGTATATTTGTGTATTTGCTTTTTAAATGGAGTTTATTGGGAGACATGCTAATTAATGCTTATTACTTTATTATGAGCATCTATGGCTGGTATGTTTGGACCCGAAAGGTAGACAACACGCATTTAACACCCATCTCGCTTACAAACAAAAAAGAAAAAATGGCCAGTGTTTGGATATTTATAGCCACACTATTGTTTGTATATATAGTTTACAATTCCTTTAATATGTGGACAACTTGGGTCGCTTACATAGATACCATAACCACAGGAATATTTTTTGTGGGCATGTGGCTTATGGCGAAACGAAAAGTGGAAAACTGGATTTTCTGGATTCTTGGCGATTTAATATCCATTCCGTTGTATTTTTATAAAGGATTTACGTTTACCAGTTTACAGTATTTAGGTTTTACAATAATTGCAATTTATGGATATATATCATGGAAGAAACTCTTAAGCAAAGAGATAGCAAGTGTATAAAAATTGTGTTGTTTGGCCCTGAATCTACAGGAAAAACCGTTTTGGCAAAACAATTGGCTGCCCACTACAACACACTTTGGGTCCCCGAGTTTTCTCGAATTTTTGCTGAAGAGAAAACTAAAAAAAACGAATCCTTAACCAAAGCCGATGTATTAACTATTGCCAAAGGACAAATAGCTTTGGAAAATGCTCTGGCAAAACAAGTAGATCGCTTATTGATTTGCGACACCAATTTACTGGAAACCAAAGTATATAGCAAAGCGTATTACCAAGGTTATTCGCCAGAAATTTTAAACAAATATGCCTTGGAAAATTACTATAATCTCTATTTTTTAACTAATATTGATATCCCATGGGAATTTGATGGAATAAGAGACAAACCCCATGAAAGGGAAGTTATGTTTAACTTGTTCCAGGACGAGTTAATTAACAACAACTTACCATATGTGTTATTATCAGGAAGTTTCTCCAAACGCTTGGATACAGCTATTGAGCACATAGATAAATTATTAAAAAAGTAATTTCATGTTTTCCGAAAAAGACATCAACCAGATTTTAAATAAAGGCTTAACAGTAAATAAAATTATCAAACAAATTGAACTGTTTAAAACCGGTTTGCCATTTATTAACCTAGAATCTGCTGCCACCATACAAAATGGAATTTTACAACTCTCTGAATCTGAAAAACAAGCATATATAAATTTGTTCGATTCTAAACGAAACAAGCATTCCATTATAAAATTTGTACCAGCTTCTGGTGCAGCAACCAGAATGTTTAAGTCGTTTTTTAGTTTTATAGAAGATTACAATCCAGATCAAGAAACTGTAAATGCTTACATAAACAGAACCAAAGAATCCTTATTGGCTGTGTTTTTTGTTGGGTTGGAAAAACTCCCTTTTTACAACATTGTGTTAAATAAAATAAAGGATATTTATCCAGATTACCATCAATCCTCTACAGACATGCAACGTTATATGTTTGTAAAAACCATGCTGGATCCAGATAAGTTAAACTTTGGTTTTTACCCAAAGGGACTTTTGCCTTTTCATAAATACAAAGAACACATTGCTACAGCTTTTGAAGAGCATTTGTTTGAAGCTGCCCTCTATGCTTCTACCAACAACAAAGCACATTTACACTACACCATTTCAGAAAAATACAAAGATATTTTTGACGACGAGTTTAAAAAAATACAAACCATTGTTGAGCGTAAAACCAATACCAGATTTGAAATTTCCTTTTCCTATCAAAAAGAAGCCACAGATACCATTGCTGTAACAGAAGACAACCAACCTTTTAGACTGGAAGATGGCAGTTTGTTGTTTAGACCTTCTGGTCATGGCGCCTTACTTTCAAATTTAAACGATTTGGATGCCGATATTATTTTCATCAAGAACATAGATAACGTGGTGGTTTTTAAATATGAAAACGATGTAAGCGAATACAAAAAAATGTTGGCTGGAATTTTAATGGACATCCAAAGTCAAGCATTTGAATACTTAAGACTCTTGGAAAGCCAAACAATTTCTGAAAATACAATAGTTGAGATTGCAAATTTCCTTTCCAATAAAATGAATGTGGTTATTTCTTCTGAATTTGAAAAATATGCCAAGGAATATCAGATTGATTACTTAAGGGACAAGCTTAACAGACCGATACGTGTTTGTGGGATGGTAAAAAATGAAGGGGAACCTGGAGGAGGCCCTTTTTGGGTTAAAGACGAAAGTGGCCAAGTATCCTTACAAATCGTGGAGTCTGCACAAATCAACAAAAAAGACAAGCATCAAAAAGACATTTTAAAAAATGCCACGCATTTCAATCCCGTAGATTTGGTTTGTGGTATCAAAGATTATCAAGGCAATCCGTTTAATTTAGAAACCTTCATAGATCATAAAACAGCATTCATAACCATGAAAACCAAAACCGGTAAGGACCTTAAAGCTCTTGAATTGCCTGGTCTTTGGAATGGAAGCATGGCAAACTGGAACACCATTTTTGTAGAAGTGCCACTAATTACCTTTAATCCTGTTAAAACGGTAACAGATTTATTGAAACCAACCCATCAAGTGCAATAACATGTTTGATGAAGCCTTACTTATTTCTGAACTGACCTTTAAAGCCATTAGAAGTTCTGGTGCTGGAGGACAACATGTCAATAAAGTGGCTTCTAAAGTAGTTTTAAATTTCAATTTGAAACAATCGGAAGTGTTTTCAGAGGCACAAAAAAACTTACTTCTCAATAATTTATCCAATAGGCTAACAACTGATGGGATTCTTATATTACAAAGCGATGAAAGCAGAAGTCAGCATAAAAACAAAGAACTTGTTGTAAAACGTTTTCTAGACCTTATTAAGCAAGGTTTAAAAGTCCCAAAAAAACGAAAACCCACAAAAATCCCAAAAGCCGTTAAACTAAAACGCTTATCAAAAAAGAAGCAACAAGCTGACAAGAAAGCCAATAGAAAGCCACCTGAAGTCTAGTATTCTGTCGCTATTTACTAGAAGCGTTTTTAGTAACTTTTTTAAGTTTTTTTTGCAGAAAAACAAAAAATCTGATTTACCTTTGCAGCGTTCTCAAAAAGGGGTGCCTATTATCGGCTGAGATCATACCCAATGAACCTAGAACAGGTAATGCTGTTTAGGGACTCGAACGTTAAGAGTTAGAAATATATAAGCAAAATCTAATCCTTAGCATTCAAATAAGAATCAATTATTAACAAAGAATAATAACCTCTTTTTATTCGTATAAATTTATTTTATCGGATGAAACTTTTATTCAACCACCTGTCTTTTAAAAGTAGGCAGAACCTTCACATTTTTTTACTTTTTTTATTTTTTGGCTTTTCAGCTTTATCACAGGAAAAACAGCAAGATTCCACACAATTGGAAACCTTAAACGAAGTATTGGTAAAAGCTGTTCGTGTCAATGCCACGTCTCCAATTACCCACTCTAATGTAACCAAGGAACAGTTGCAAAAGCGAAATTTAGGACAAGATGTCCCTATTTTATTAAATTATTTACCTTCGGTTGTAACCACTTCCGATGCTGGAGCTGGTGTGGGTTACACTGGAATTCGGGTTCGAGGCGTGAATGCGCAATCCACAAACGTAACCATTAACGGCATACCATACAACGATGCCGAATCCTTAGGGACTTTTTGGGTGAATTTGGGCGACTTTGCCTCTTCTGTTGAGAGCTTGCAACTACAACGTGGTGTAGGAACCTCTACCAATGGCTCTGGCGCTTTTGGAGCCAGTATCAATGTGCTTACAGATGCAGTTTCAAATAAAGCATACGGAGAAATTGCCAATAGTTTTGGGAGTTTTAACACTTGGAAACATACCGTAAAATTTAGTACTGGATTACTAAACGACCACATAGAAATTGCTGGACGTTTGTCTCAAATAACATCCGATGGTTACATAGATAGGGCTTCCTCAAATTTAAAGTCTTATTTTCTTCAAGCCTCTTATGTGGATGAAAGCACCTTAATAAAAGCCATTACCTTTAGTGGCAAGGAAGTAACCTATCAATCTTGGAACGGGATTGAAGACCCTTATCTTTTAGAACACGATAGAACCTTTAACTCTGCTGGCATGTATACCGATGAAAATGGTAATGTGCAGTTTTACGATAATGAGATTGATAATTACCAGCAAGATCATTACCAATTTCATTGGAACCAAAAAATCAACAATAACTGGTCTACCAATCTTGCTTTAAATTACACCAAAGGAAAAGGTTATTTTGAGCAATACAAAGAAGACCAGGCATTTGTGGACTATGGATTGGAGAATGTGGACATAGGTAATGAAACCCTTACTGAAACCGACTTGATAAGGCGCAGATGGCTGGATAACGATTTTTATGTAGTAAACGCCAATGTGAATTACAAAACAAATGCCTTAAATGTTATTTTAGGAACCTCTTACAGCACGTATTCTGGAGATCATTTTGGTGAAATTATTTGGGCCCAATATGCAAGCAATAGCATGATAAGGGACAGATATTACAATGGTAATGGTAAAAAAATAGACGCGAGTTCATTTGCCAAAGCCACATATAGATTAAATGGACATCTTAGTTTATACCTGGATTTGCAATCCCGTTATGTACATTATAAAACTACTGGAACAAATTCTGATGTGGCACCTTTTATCGTGGATAAAAATTATCATTTCTTCAACCCAAAAGCAGGAGTCTCCTATAATATAAATACCAATAACAACCTGTATTTTTCTTATGCGAGAGCCAATAGAGAACCTAACAGGGATGATTTTGAAAATAATGCCGATGTCAAACCAGAGCAATTAAACGATTTTGAATTGGGCTGGAGGCATACATCCAACCTTTTTAGCCTAAACACCAACCTATACTACATGCTCTATAACGAACAATTGGTTCTAACAGGCGCCATAAATAATAGTGGGAACCCTATTAGGGACAATTCTGGAAAAAGTTACCGTTTGGGTCTGGAAGTGGATGCTGTTTTTAATATTTCCAAAGCATTTAGCGTACAACCAAACATGGCTTTAAGCATGAATAAAAACAAAGAGACCTTTGCTTCTATTGATGGAAGGATAGTTGATTTAGGGGAAACCAACATATCGTTTTCTCCAAACATAGTAGCAGGAAATGCATTTGTTTTTAAGCCAATTAATGGCTTGCAAATGTCTTTGTTAAGCAAATTTGTTGGTGAGCAATATATGGGAAATACAGATTCTGAAGCCTCCAAATTGGACAGTTATTTTGTGAACGATTTTAATGTGATGTATGAAATTGAAACCACATCTATTTTTAAATCTATTATTATCTCAGGATTGGTAAATAATATATTTAGTGAAAAGTACAGTTCTAATGGGTTCTATTATACCTATGATGACACTTGGACAGATCCAAACCAAATAACCACGATTGAAGGAACGGGATATTATCCACAAGCAACCAGAAACTTTTTGTTGGGTGTAACTTTAAAGTTTTAAAATTCCAATTAACAAAAAACTCCCAAGCTCATGCTGCTTGGGAGTTTTAATTTATCATTCAGAACTCATGTCTACCTCAAAAATAGGAAGCAAAGTGCAGTGAAGAATCCTTTTTTAATATTCGCTAATCAAAAAATTACCACAACTTTCAAGGAAAGTTTCGAAAAATCATTTAATTATTTCTATATATCTTTCTCCTGAATCCCAAATAAGGTCTCCATTAAACCATACTTTATCACAAACAATACTGTTTCCATATCTATTATAGGCACATTTTATGGTATCCCTATCTGTTTCACTCCAATATATATAGGTAATTGGAAACTCTTCTGATGCTTCCGTATTTGGAAAAACACGTATTCTATAAGTACCTTCGTGTTCAAAAATAAATAGGTTTTTAGGATGGTCCTGGTGTCCATAATACACATTTTGTTCTTCTCCATTTACCAAATATTTTAAATAAATATCTTCTTCTAAATACGCATTGGGATTTTCTGGGTTTAATAAATCTACGCCATCACTATCTTTTATGGTAATATCTATTCTAATGTCAATAGACGTTTGCTCATTATTGTCATCGTTTTTACTACAAGCGTAAAAAGTAAAAACTGTTATTAATATCATTAATTTCTTCATCATATTTTATTTTAAGGGTTAATATTATAAACCATACCTCTTTGGTAATTATAACTACTATTACCAGGATTAAAATTATTTAAACTAAACCAGCCATCATAAGTGCCTTCCCATCCCCAATTCATGTGGAAATGCAAATAAGAGCCATAACACGGGTAAATTAAATTTCTGTATCCATCAGCCACCCAGGCATGACCCTTAGTATAATCTCCAAAAATCCACCAGCCAGCATTTGTTCCTCCTTTTAAAATAACAGGTTTATTGAGATTTAGTTGGGATTTTACAACTTGATAATCATAATCATCATAGGTGGCAGAAGAATAATTAAAATTTTGTGTAAATGCTGAAGGAACTTCGTCTTCAACACCCGCTCCAGAAGCATCACAGCCCCAATCCATAGAAACAGCGTTGCCCACATCCCTCATTAACTTAGCAACATTGTAATTACCAACATTATTGGGCATATTAGACCAATTGTAGCTGTTTGGGTGTTCATAGTATTTCATAACTTGGGCCATGGCTGTAGCAACACAGCCTGTTAAAGCATTACCACATTGATTTGGGCTGCAGGACATTGAGGGAGCTTGAGAATTATAGGTACATCTCTGTCCCCATTTTGTGTCCAAAAGGGGCTCTTTTTTAACCATATAAGGATTACAAAACGGGTTGCCTCCATCACCACCAGTATCTCCTTCTACATATCCAACATACAACATTCGAGATAAAGACCCATTATCTGCTTGATTCCATAAATGATTCACAAAATCTGTTGCTTCTCCATTTATCTTTCTAATTTCTTCTACATATGTTTTTTGAAAATGTAACCAGCTTACTAAGCCAGATGGATATGCTTCGGAATCCAGATAGAGTGAATTTTCAACGGAATAAGCTAAAAATGGTTCTATTCTTTTATCGGCAGACAAAATAAAAAACCCTTTTTCTTTAAAATTTATAATGTAATATGCTGTGAGATCATTCTTATCTGGAACTTCATAAATAGTGTCTATTTCTATATTGATACTGTCAAAGACACTTTTACTGTTCTTCAACCTGTTGGATTGAACTATATTCTTGACATCATTTATTGTAACAAAATAATTTGTAGATTGAGTATTAGAATTATCAAAATCATTGTCATTACTACATGATATAACAATAGTCAATAAAGATAAGAACAGAAATTTAGCTACATGTTGCTTGAAGTCTCGTAGTCTCGTAGTCTCGTAGTCTCGTAAGGTTAAATTTTTTCATACATACTTTGGTTTTTTTGGTTCTAATAAGTATAAACTTATTAAAAATAACAACACGTTTTTATAAAAAAAATTTAAATTTGACTTGTTTTCGATGAAATACACATTTATAATTACGGTTTTTCCGTAATATTTGTCTTTTTTATTCAAATTCAAACCATTTAAAATTTGTATATAACAAAAAACTCCCAAACTAAATTAGCTTGGGAGTTTTTTATTTTTAGATTCCTTAGGTTTTATTTCGACAAGCTCTCTGTGACATTGCTTATTTCATTTTCATCAACCAATGTTTCACATCCACCTCAGCTTTTATAATCTCTTTTAAATCAGCAATCTTTACACGTTTTTGTTCCATAGTATCTCTATGACGTATGGTTACTGTATTGTCTTCCAAAGTGTCGTGATCTACAGTAATACAAAATGGTGTTCCGTTGGCATCTTGACGTCTGTAACGTCTTCCAACGGCATCCTTTTCATCGTAATCCACGTTGAAATCCCATTTTAAATCATCTACAATTTGTCTGGCAATTTCCGGTAAGCCATCTTTTTTAACCAACGGCAAAATAGCTGCTTTTACAGGAGCCAGAACAGCTGGTAATTTTAAAACGGTTCTTGTGGTGTTATTATCCAGTTCTTCTTCCACCAAAGCGTTGGAGAACACAGCCAAGAACATTCTATCTAAACCAATAGACGTTTCAAGTACATAAGGTGTGTAGCTGGAATTATCTTCATGGTCGAAATATTGTAGTTTCTTTCCAGAAAATGCTTCGTGCTGTTTTAAATCGAAATCTGTTCTGGAGTGAATGCCTTCCAATTCTTTAAATCCGAACGGAAATTTAAACTCAATATCTGTGGCAGCATCTGCATAATGTGCTAATTTTTCGTGGTCATGAAAACGATAATTCTCTTCTCCCAGACCAAGGGATTGATGCCATTTCATTCTGGTTTCCTTCCAATAGTCAAACCATTCTTTTTGTGTTCCAGGCTTGATAAAGAATTGCATTTCCATTTGTTCAAACTCTCGCATTCTAAAGATGAATTGTCTCGCTACAATCTCGTTTCTAAAGGCCTTTCCAGTTTGTGCAATCCCGAAAGGAATTTTCATGCGTCCAGTTTTCTGAACGTTTAAAAAGTTTACAAAAATACCTTGTGCTGTTTCTGGACGTAAATATAAATCCATGGCATGTTCTGCACTAGCGCCA
>NZ_CAXATZ010000039.1:0-23547 GCF_963971605.1 uncultured Xanthomarina sp. | reverse complement strand
CTGGCCAGCCCTTTAAAACCCCACGGGAGTTACACCATTCATTTAAACTATATCGTGCAGGTGCCAAGTGATAAATTTACCAGATATGGCGTATCCAACAATGGCGATTTTAACTTGCGCTATTGGTACATAACACCAGCTGTGTACAATGGCGAATGGCAGTATTTTAGCAATAAAAACCTGGATGATATGTTTGTGCCTGTGGCAGACCTTAGCCTGGAATTACAGATCCCAAACACCTATCATGTAACTTCCGAATTGGACCAGGTAGACATGCGTCAGGAAAACGACATCTTTACGGTGAAACTGGAAGGGAAAAACCGTGTAAACAGCAAACTGTTCTTAAACCAAAGAAAGCAGTTCTCTCAAGTTAAAACCGACTATTTTACCATGGTTTCTAACGTAGATCAAGAAAGCTTGAACGTGATAGACAATTTGGTGATTACAGATCATGTTTCTGAATTTTTAACCAGACATTTGGGACCTTACCCATTGGAACGGTTGCTTATTACAGACATAGACTACCGAAAGAACCCAATTTACGGTTTAAACCTCTTGCCTAGTTTTATTAGACCTTTTCCGGATAAATTTCAATATGAACTTAAAATATTGAAAACAGCCCTAAACAATTACCTGGAAAATATTTTGATAATCAACCCTAGAAAAGACCAATGGATCATAGATGGTTTGCAGACCTACTATTTAATGAAGTATGTGGAGGAATACTACCCAGACATGAAATTGGCTGGAACGCTTTCCAAAATCTGGGGCATCAAATCCTTTCATGCCACGCAATTGGATTTTAACGACCAATATCCGTTTTTATACATGCACATGGCCAGGGAAAACCTGGACCAACCTTTAACCACAGAAAAAGACTCTTTGCTGAAATTCAATAAAAACATTGCCAACAAATACAAAGCTGGTGTAGGCTTGCGCTATCTGGACCAATTTATCAATGCCAACGTATTGGAGAATTCCGTAAAGGAATACCTTGCAAACTATACGTTTAAGGAAACCCAGACTTCAGATTTTGAAAAGCTGTTAAAAAGTAATACCACCAAAGACATCAATTGGTTTTTTACAGATTACTTAAAGACCAAAAAATATATAGACTTTACCATTTCAAACATTGAAGAATCAAGGGATTCCATTAAAGTAACCGTTAAGAACAAAACAAATGCCAACGTCCCTATATCCTTGTTTGTTCTGGATAAAGACTCTATTGTGTCTAAAATATGGATAGAAAACGTTACAGATACCAAAACTGTTAAGCTCTTAAAAAACCAAGGTACCAAAGTGGTGCTAAACAAAGATTTAATTGTTCCTGAATACAACTTAAGGGACAATACCAAGTCTTTAACAAACTCCTTATTTAACAAACCCCTTCAGTTTAGGCTTATCAAGGACATTGAAGATCCAGCCTACAACCAAGTGTTTTTTATGCCTATCATTGAGTTTAACAACATATACGATGGTATTGTTCTTGGGGTAAAGGCCTATAATAAAACGGTACTTAAAAAGCCTTTCTACTATAAAATTGCACCACAATATGGAACCAAATCCAAATCCCTTACAGGTTCCATAACCTTAAACTACAATCAGTATATACAGAACACTTCCGATTTATTTAGCATCAACTATGGTATATCGGCCAGTTATGCCAGTTATGCCGAAGACTTGTTTGTAAGAAAATTAACACCAGGGATTTCCATGCAATTTAGGGATAAAACCAACCTACGCTCCAATAAGAAACAGTTTATTACTTTAAGGTATGTAGACATCAATAGGGACGACAACCCTGTGGTTACAGCAGATGCCACACAACCAAATTACAGTGTGTTGAATGCACGTTACAACAACATCAACAAAGGATTGAAAGATTATACGGCTTGGTTTACAGATTTGCAATTTGGAAAAAAGTTTGGAAAACTGGCTTTTAATTTTGAGTACAGAAAACTAACCGAAGGCAACAGGCAAATTAACTTAAGGCTTTTTACAGGACTGTTTCTTTACAATGACACTTATGAGACTTCCGATTATTTTAGCTATGCCTTGGACAGGCCAACCGATTATTTGTTTGACTACAATTATTATGGGCGTTCTGAAGATTCTGGACTGTTCAGTCAGCAAATCATTATTGCAGAAGGTGGGTTTAAATCGAAACTAAACACGCCTTATGCCAACGAGTGGATAAGCACCATAAACGGAAGTACCACCATTTGGAAATACATTTTAGCCTATGGCGATATTGGTTTGGTAAAAAACCACAGGGAAGACATAGAATTTGTTTACGATTCCGGGATTCGCGTTAGCTTGATTCCAGACTATTTTGAGCTGTACTTTCCTGTATATTCCAATCTGGGATGGGAAGTGGCACAAGCACACTATGCCGAAAAAATACGCTTTGTGGTGACACTGGATTTTAAAACGCTATTTGGTTTGTTTACCAGACGTTGGTATTAAAAAAACAGGTATTGCCATGTAAAATTTTCAATAGCATATTTTTAATGATTTTCTGAATTACTGACAATCTTTCAATAATTTGCTATATTTTACTGGAATCACTAACAATTTGTCAATTCTTTAACTATGTATCAAATTGCAAAACACACAAATATTGACTAAATTTGTGCTATTAAAACAATCATTATGCAAACAAATCCAGACGTACAAAAAGACCTGTCTTTTGAAGACTTTAAAGCTGAAGTAATAAACGATTATAAAATTGCTGTCACCTCTCGTGAATGCAGTCTTCTAGGTCGACGTGAAGTACTTACTGGAAAAGCCAAGTTTGGTATTTTTGGAGACGGAAAAGAAGTACCTCAATTGGCTTTGGCAAAAGCATTCAGGAATGGGGATTTCCGTTCTGGATATTACAGGGACCAAACCTTTATGATGGCCATTGGCGAATTGAACATCCAACAGTTTTTTGCAGGTTTGTATGGGCATCCAGACATCAATCACGATCCCATGTCTGCAGGCAGACAAATGGGAGGCCACTTTGCAACCCATAGTTTGGACGAAAATGGAAACTGGAAGGATTTAACAAAACAGAAGAATTCCAGTGCAGACATCTCTCCTACTGCTGGACAGATGCCAAGGTTACTAGGATTGGCCCAAGCTTCTAAAATATACAGAAACGTAAAAGGGATCGATACCACTAATTTTTCCAATAACGGAAACGAAGTGGCTTGGGGAACCATAGGAAATGCGAGCACAAGTGAAGGCCTGTTTTTTGAAACCATTAATGCTGCAGGTGTTTTACAAGTACCCATGGTTATGAGTGTTTGGGACGATGAGTATGGAATTTCGGTACATGCCAGACATCAAACAACCAAAGAAAACATCTCTGAAATCTTAAAAGGGTTTCAACGTGATGAAGACGCCAAAGGCTTTGAAATCCTAAGTGTAAACGGTTGGGATTATCCTGCTTTGGTGGAAACCTACCAAAACGCTTCAAAAATTGCTAGGGAAGAACACGTGCCTGTTTTAATACATGTTAAGGAATTAACACAACCACAAGGACACTCGACCTCTGGTTCTCACGAGCGTTACAAAGATGAAAACCGCTTGGCTTGGGAAGCTGAATTTGACTGTAATGTAAAACTTCGTGAATGGATGATAGCCAATGGTATGGCTACCGATGAGGAATTGAAAGAGATTGAAACCACCATAAAAAAAGAAGTTAGGGATGGAAAAAAAGCTGCTTGGACTGCTTTTATACAACCTTTAAAACAAGAACAGCAAGAGCTTCTGGATATTTTGGAACAAGTGGCCAATTCCAGCAACAACAAGGTTTTTATAATTAAGCTTAAAAATGATTTGGCCGACATTAAAGAACCTATTAGAAAAGACATACTTTCTACTGCCAGAAAGGCTTTACGTTATGTGGTTAGCGAATCATCATCAGAAAAAAACCAATTGACACAGTGGATCAATGCATACATAGAAACCGTACAACCTAAATACAGTTCGCACCTATATAGCGAGTCGCCTAAATCGGCTTTAAACGTAAAAGAAGTTAAACCAACTTACAACGATAAGAGCGAAGAAGTAGATGCCAGATTGGTGATTAGGGATAATTTTGATGCTATATTCAGCAAATATCCAGAAACTTTGGTTTTTGGAGAAGATGCGGGACATATTGGAGATGTGAATCAAGGTCTGGAAGGCATGCAGGAAAAGTATGGTGAACTTCGCGTATCGGACGTTGGTATTCGAGAAGCTACCATTTTGGGACAAGGTATTGGGATGGCCTTAAGAGGCTTGCGCCCAATTGCTGAAATCCAGTATTTAGATTATATTTTATACGCGCTTCAAATTATGAGCGACGATTTGGCAACCCTTCAATACAGAACCAATGGTCGCCAAAAAGCACCTTTAATTATAAGAACCCGTGGGCACAGACTGGAAGGCATATGGCATTCAGGATCGCAAATGGGTGGCGTTATCAATTTGGTACGTGGCATTCACGTTCTTGTACCAAGAAACATGACCAAAGCTGCCGGTTTTTATAACACGCTCCTGGAAAGTGATGAGCCTGCTTTAATTGTAGAATGCTTAAATGGCTATAGGTTAAAGGAAAAAATGCCTTCGAATATGGGTGAGTTTAAAACACCATTGGGTGTAGTAGAAACCATTCGCGAAGGAAACGATATTACTGTTGTTTCTTATGGTTCTACCTTAAGAATCATAGAACAGGCTGCCAAAGAATTACAGGAAGTAGGTATTGATGTGGAAATTATAGACATTCAATCGTTGTTGCCTTTCGATTTAAATCAGGATATTGTAAAAAGTGTGGCCAAAACCAATCGGTTGATGGTGATTGACGAAGATGTTCCTGGAGGTGCTTCTGCCTATATTTTAAATGAAGTGTTGAATACACAAAATGCCTACAGGCACTTGGATAGCAAACCACAGACCTTAACTGCGCAACAACACAGGCCAGCTTATGGAACAGATGGTGACTATTTCTCCAAACCTTCGGTTGAAGATGTGTTTGAAGCCGTTTACCAGGTAATGCACGAGGCCAATCCTTCAGATTATCCTAACTTGAGATAAAAATAAAACTTGTTATCATAAGACCTCATAAACTTAAAAGTTATGAGGTCTTTTTTTATATCTTTATAGCAACTAAACTTCAACCCATGAACAAAAATCTTACCGATTTAGCTTTAGCCTTCCTGAGAATCTCCATGTCTGCCATGATGTTAACCCATGGAATTCCAAAAATTGAACGTCTGTTTTCAAGTCCCATAGAATTTGGAGACCCTATTGGTGTTGGCCCAACCCTTTCTTTAATCCTTGCTTTAATTGGTGAAGTGGTAGCTCCTATATTCATTATTCTAGGTTACAAAACAAAACTTGCAGCTATTCCTGCTGCCATAACCATGTTTGTGGCTGCTTTTGTGGTGCATTTACAAGACGATTTTGGTACTAAGGAAAAAGCCCTTTTGTATCTTATAGGTTTTGTGGTGGTGTTTCTGGCTGGTCCTGGAAAATACGCAATAGACACGAAAAAATAACTTATGAAAGCTGTTTCTGTAGTAACCATAAAAAAAGAATTGCAACATCGCTCTTCGGAAGAATTAATGGAACTTTGTTTGCGATTGTCCAAATTCAAAAAAGAAAACAAGGAACTCCTTACCTATTTGTTGTTTGAGTCCCATGATGAAGCCGGTTACATTGAGACCGTTAAACAGGAATTGGACCAACAGTTTAACAATATCAATACAGACAGTTATTTTTATATAAAAAAAAGCATTAGGAAGATTTTAAGGAACTTAAAGAAATACGCGCGCTATTCACTTAAAAAAGAAACCGAAGTGGAACTTTTACTTTATTTCTGTGCAACTTTAAAGGATTTTAAACCTTCCATTAAATACAACGTTACCTTAACCAATATCTACAACAGACAGATCTTGAGCATCAAGAAAACAGTAAAAACCCTTCATGAGGATTTACAATACGATTATAGAATGATGTTGGAAGACCTGGAAGATTAATTCATGATTTTTACCATCATTTCTTTCAATAAATCTCCTTGTTTAACAGCATTAGAACCTACACCTTTACTTTTTACATCAAATTCTCTTAATGTGGCAATAACAGAACTTACTTGTTTCATTGGGTAATTTCTAGCAGCTGCAATGTATTCGTTGGCAAAATAAGGGTTGATTTTTAAAGCAGCCGTAACACTTCTTGGCGACTTATCGCTTAAACCATGTAAATGCAATAATTTGGAGAAAAAACTATATAATAAGGATACTGTTACAACCATTGGGTTGTCCTTTGGGTTTTCACCAAAATATTTAATAATTTGATTGGCTTTTACAAAATCCCTGGCACCAACAGCTTTTTGAAGCTCGAAATTATTGTAGTCTTTGCTAATTCCAATGTTTTGCTCTATATGCTCAGGAGTAATCTGGGTACCTTCGGGAAGGATGATTTTAAGTTTTTCCAATTCGTTGGAAATTTTACTTAAATCGGTTCCCAAAAACTCGGCAAGCATTTGAGCTGCTTTGGGGGAAATGGTATAATTCTGCCCAGACAACACACGTCTTATCCAATCACCAACCTGGTTGTCGTACAGTTTTTTGCCTTCAAAAATAACTCCAGATTTCTTGAGCGTTTTATAAAGTTTTTTACGCTTGTCTATGGTTTTGTATTTGTAATTGAAAACCAAAATGGTGGTAGGCTGAGGATTTTCGGCATAATCTACCAGTTTTTCAATGTGCCTGGATAAATCCTGGGCTTCCTTAACGATAACCACCTGATACTCCGACATCATTGGGTAGCGCTTGGCGTGGCCTACCACATCTTCTATAGAGACATCGCGACCATAAAGCACCATTTGGTTAAAGCCTTTTTCCTCTTCGCTAAGCACTTGAGATTCTATATATTTCGAAATATTATCAATATAATAAGGCTCCTCTCCCATTAAAAAATAAATGGGTTTGAAATTCCTGTTCTTGATATCTGTTATTATTTGCTTGACTTCGTCCAAATCCTTAAAAATCTAAATTAAAAAATACACAAAAACCAAAATAAGTCATGGATGTTTGGTTTTTAATGAATGTCACTTAACTTTGAAAAAAATTTTACTGCTTTGATGCAAGAACTCCATTTTCCAAAGTTTCCGTTTCGTTTCAAAAATAGCGAAAATAAAATTTCTATATTCGATACTATTCGTAAAAAATTTGTGATTTTACAACCCGAAGAATGGGTTCGTCAACATTGTGTGCAGTTTTTAATCCATGAAAAAAATTATCCCACATCCTTGATCAATGTGGAAAAGGAATTAAAAGTAAACGGCTTAAAGAAACGATACGACATTGTGGTTTTTAATCCCGATGGCAGCATTCATCTTATCGTGGAGTGCAAAGCACCACAAATATCCATCGACCAAAGTACATTCGACCAGATTGCGCGTTATAACCTGGCTTTAAATGCCACTTATTTAATGGTTACAAACGGAATGAATCATTATTATTGCCAGATGGATTTTGTTGGAGAACGCTACCAATTTTTGAAAGATATTCCAGATTATACACCATGAAAATAGCCGTCGTTATATTAAATTGGAATGGAGAAAAATTATTGGAGCAATTCTTGCCCTCTGTAATTAAATATTCCCAAGGAGCTACAATATACGTTGCCGACAATGCCTCTACAGACAATTCAGTCCCTTTTTTAAAACACCATTTTCCAACTGTTAAAATCATTCAGAATACAGAGAATGGTGGTTATGCCAAAGGGTATAACGAGGCTTTAAAACATGTCACTGAAGATATTTTTTGTTTGTTGAACAGCGATGTAGAGGTGACCGAAGCTTGGCTAAGTCCCATAGCTGAAACCTTTAACAAACAACCGGAAACAGCCATTATCCAACCCAAAATCTTGGATTACAAAAACAAAAACCATTTTGAATATGCAGGAGCAGCTGGCGGATTTATAGATAAGTTTGGGTATCCGTTTTGCAGAGGTCGCCTGTTTCACAGTATTGAGGAAGACCTTGGTCAATACAACGACATCACTCCTGTTTTTTGGGCTTCAGGAGCTTGTTTTTTTATCAGAAAAGACATTTATAGACAGTTAAATGGCTTTGATGAATCTTTTTTTGCACACATGGAAGAGATAGATTTGTGTTGGAGAGCCTTCAATAAAAATTACAACACATGTTATGTTGGCACCTCAACTGTGTACCATGTTGGTGGCGCAACCTTAAAGAACAGCAATCCAAAGAAAACCTTTTTAAATTTTAGGAACAGTTTGTTCACCTTGGTAAAAAATGCTGGTGGAAACCTATTTGCATTGATCCTTACAAGACTTGTTCTGGATGGTTTTGCTGCTGTAAAGTTCCTTCTGGAGTTTAAGTGGCTGCATATTTTGGCCATTTTAAAAGCACACCTAAGTTTTTACGCACATCTTCCCAAACTTTTAAAACAAAGAAAGGCTTTAAAACAACGTAAAAGTTATTATAAAAATCCCTCTTTGGTTTGGTCTTATTATATAAATAACTGTAAGAATTTCAATTGTTTATAAAACTGTTAAAATTTTTGTTAATTCCTACACAAACTCATCTTCTTTTGCATAATTTTGGTATGTTAAAAAATAACATCAATAAAACCGAAATCATTATGAAAAAAACATTGATATTGGGCGTTTTCGCTCTATTGCTTTTAGGTTCTTGCGTCTCTAAAAAAGAGTATGCTGCCTTAGAAGCCAAACAGAAAGAAACCCAAGACCTCTTAAATACTGCAACAGTAAAACTAAACTCTTGTTTAGCAGACAAAGCGTCCTCTGAAGCACGTGCCAAAGCCTTGGAAGACCGTATTGCTGATTTAAAATCTTCTAACGAAAACTTAATTCAAAGCAATAAAGACCTAACCATGTTAACCTCTAAAGGAGCTTCAAACATTGAAAAAACCTTGGAGAGCATGAGAGAGAAAGATCTTAAAATAACCAGATTGCAAGATGCCATTTCCAAAAAGGACAGTGTGATGCTTGCCTTGGTTACCAGTTTGAAAAAAGAAGTGGGCATAAACGATCCTGATATTGAAGTAAACGTTGAAAAAGGAGTTGTATTTATTTCCATTGCAGACAAACTATTATTCAAAAGCGGTAGTTATGTTGTAAACGAACGCGCTAAAGAAGTTTTAGGAAAAGTTGCCAAAGTGGTAAAAAGCAAACCTGATTTTGAGTGTATGGTTGAAGCACATACAGATCCAGTACCTTACAACAAGCCACCACTTATTGATAACTGGGACTTGAGTGTAAAACGTGCCACTTCTGTGGTTCGTGTCTTGGAAGATTTGGATGTGAATTCAAGTAAATTGATTGCTGCTGGACGTTCGCAATATGTTCCAATAGCTTCCAATGATACTGCTGAAGGTAAAGCTGCCAACAGACGTACCAGAATCGTGATCTTACCTAAAATTGATGAGTTCTACGACATGATAGAAAAAGAAATGAAAAACCTAGAAGCTGCAGGCAACTAACAGGTTTAATCCATAAAGAAAAGCTCAATCCAACCGATTGAGCTTTTTTTTGTGCCTAAAACACCTCTTTTTGGGGTTTTATTAAATGAATCAATAAATTTTATGTTTAGGTTAATTTCTTTTACGGAGTGTTGTAATTTCATGTTATAAACTGTAAATCAAGCCCATATATGACTTTTTTTACAAACCCCAATCCTACTCCCAACTATTTTGATGTTTTTAAGTGCCTACTTAAAAGTTGAATTATTATGAGACAAGAATTACCGTATCATTTTGAGAGACGTTCCAAAAACCATTTGGATTGGTTGGTGAATGTTATTAAATCTGAAACATACTTTCAAGCAGATTCTATAATATCAACCAACAGACCAGCTAGAGGCTTTTTAAAAAACCTAAAGTCTACAACACCATGATGCTTTCCGGGTTTAAAAAATTTCCAAGCTCCCTTTTCCTTCCCTTACTATAATTGGGTCTCCTTCAGACAAGTCGATAACTGTGGAAGCATGGTTATCCCCATAACCAGCATCTATGACCAAATCCACTATATCTTTCCATTTTTCATAAATAAGTTCCGGATCTGTGGTGTATTCCAAAACCTCATCGTCATCGTGAATGGAAGTTGAAATAATTGGGTTTCCCAATTGCTTTACAATTTCAATGGCAATACTGTTATTTGGCACACGAATTCCCACTGTTTTTTTCTTTTTAAACGGATGAGGCAAAGACTTGGCCCCTGGAAGAATAAAGGTATAAGGTCCAGGAAGGGCACGCTTTAGGATTTTAAAGGTAGATGTATCTATTTGTTTAACATAATCGCTTAAGTTGCTTAAATCTTCGCATATAAAAGAAAAGTTGGATTTTTCCAATTTCACATTTTTTATTCTCGCAACACGCTCTAAAGCCTTTACATTATTAATGTCGCAACCCAAACCATAAACCGTATCTGTGGGATAAATAATCAATCCACCAGCCTTCAAGACTTTAACCACTTTAGCAATTTCTTTCGGATTTGGATTCTCCTCGTAAATTTTAATAAATTCAGCCATACTATTTATCTTAAAAATTCGTTAACTTATACAAAGTAATTAATTTAATCTTTTATGAAGGTCAACAAACACTACTTATTTATAATATTTCTTGTTTTAACCATTGTTTCCTGCTCTACGGACGACAATGACACCAATCTGGTAACGGACTTGGATCCTACCGAATATTATCAGGAGTTGAATGTGTCCTATGGACCTGATAGCGATCAAACATTCGATATTTATTTGCCTGCCAACAGAAACTTAAACACCGAAGTGATGATTTTGGTTCATGGTGGTGGTTGGTCTGCTGGAGACAAAAGTGACATGAATGATCTAAGGGACTATATACGCAGTGAATTCCCCAACATGGCCATTGTAAACATTAATTACAGATTGGCAGACCAAAACAACCAGCCTTATCCCATGCAAATCAATGATATAACAACCATCATCAATTTACTGAAAAGCAAACAAAACCATTACGTAATTGATGACGATTTTGCCTTTATAGGAGTAAGTGCAGGAGCTCACTTGGCATTGTTATGGAGTTATGCTTTTGATACAGGAAATGACATAGACATGGTTTGCAGCATAGTTGGACCAACCAACTTTACGGATCCTGCTTACTTGAACAATACCAATCCCGAACTACAAGCTTTATTGGATTTATATGGTGTGGATGCTTCTACGGCTTATTTGGAAGAAGTTAGTCCGTATCATCAAGTTACTGCTTCAGCACCTCCAACCATTTTATTTTATGGAGGCTTGGATCCTTTGGTGCCTACTACCCAAGGAACGGATTTAAGGGACAAATTACAAACTCTGGGCGTAACCCATGAATTCACTTTGTATCCCAATGCTGGTCATGGTTGGATAGGTTTGGATTTACTGGATACAAGTCTTAAGTTAAAAGCTTTTATTGAAACCCATTTCGATTAGGTTATCATCCTATTATTTCCAGCTTGGCAAAACGCAACAGAAGTTTTTTAACACCACCTTTATCAAATTTAATTTCGGCTTTGGTATCGCTTCCTGTACCTTCAATTTTTAAAACTTCCCCTTTACCAAAACGCAAGTGCTCCACTAGGTTACCAACGGTCAATTTTGTATCAAATAAATTTGTGGAAGCAGTAGCCTTATCTACTGGTTTTAGGTTTTTTGGAGTACTGATCACCATTTTTTCAGGCTTGTTGTTGGAGCCTGTTTTCTTTTTAAAAGTTGGCTGGACCGGTTTCTTGAATCTTATTTTATTGGCATTGGCCCTTCTGGTGGTTTCTGGAATATCATCGCCAAAAATATCGGCATCCAACATGGGGTTAAAACGTCGTTCTTCAATAGGTGTAATAATATCCAAATAGGCGTCGTCTATTTCTTCAATAAATCTACTTGGTTCGGCATCAATAAGTTTTCCCCAACGATATCTTGTTAGCGCATAGGTAAGATACGCTTGCTTTTCTGCCCTGGTCAAGGCTACATAAAACAAACGTCGCTCCTCTTCCAATTCACTTCTGGTGTTCATGCTCATGGCACTTGGAAACAGGTCTTCTTCCAGACCTACAATGTACACATACGGAAACTCCAAGCCCTTGGCCAAGTGAATGGTCATTAAGGCCACATGGTCACTATCGCCTTTATCAGCGTCCAAATCGGTTGCCAGAGCCACATCTTCTAAAAATTCGGCTAAGGAGGCTGTTGCATCTGCAAGTTCTTTTTGTCCTTCCACAAAATCCTTGATACCATTTAACAGCTCTTCCATATTTTCCATTCTGGCCACACCTTCTGGTGTACCATCTTTATTGAATTCCCTTATTAAACCACTGGCTTTTGTAACATGCTCTGCCAATTCAAATGCATTGGCTGTTTGATTCATGACCTGAAAACTTTCTATCAAAGTCACAAAATCCTTTAATTTGTTTTTGGTTCCAGTATTAATGTTAATATCTATTTTGTCTATATTCTGAAGGACTTCAAATATGGAACGGTTATAGCCATTGGCAGCCACTATAAGCCTGTCCACTGTGGTTTGCCCAATCCCTCTAGCTGGATAATTGATGATTCGTTTTAAAGCTTCTTCATCTGCTGGATTAATTACCAAACGCAAATAAGACAGGACATCTTTAATTTCTTTACGTTGATAAAACGACAAACCTCCATAAATCCTATACGGAATATCCCGTTTACGCAAGGCATCCTCTATGGCACGTGATTGTGCATTGGTTCTGTACAAGACAGCAAAATCGCTATTTTTTAATTGGTGTTGCATTTTGTTTTCAAAAATGGAACTGGCCACAAAACGTCCTTCATCTCCATCGGTCAAGGAACGGTTTACCTTCACTTTAGGACCTTCGTCGTTTGAAGTCCAAACTACCTTATCCAATTTTGTTTGGTTTTTGTCTATTATGGAATTGGCAGCATTTACAATGTTTTTTGTGGAACGGTAATTTTGTTCCAACCTAAAGAGTTTGACATTGTCATAATCCTTTTGAAAATTCAATATATTGTTGATATTGGCACCACGAAATGCATAAATACTTTGAGCGTCGTCTCCAACCACACAAATGTTTTGAAATTTATCTGAAAGTGCTCTCACTATAAGATACTGGCTGTGGTTGGTATCTTGATACTCATCTACCAGAATGTAGCGAAACTTATTTTGATACTTTGCCAGGACATCTGGAAAACGGGTTAGCAATTCGTTGGTTTTTAATAGTAAATCATCAAAGTCCATGGCTCCAGCCTTAAAGCATCTATCTACGTAATTCTTATAGATTTCGCCCATTTTAGGACGTCTTGCCATAGCATCAGCCTCTATTAATTCTGGGTTTTGATAATAGGCTTTTACGGTAATCAAGCTGTTTTTATATGAAGAAATCCTGGAACGGATCTGCTTGTATTTATAGAGATCCTTATCCAAATTCATTTCTTTAATGATGGAGGCTATCAACCTATCTGAATCCTGTGTGTCGTAAATGGTAAAATTACTAGGGTATCCCAATCTATCTGCTTCCACACGCAAGATTTTGGCAAAAACAGAGTGAAAGGTTCCCATCCACAGGTTTTTGGCTTCACTGGAACCAACAATGGTTGCAATACGTTCTTTCATTTCACGTGCAGCTTTGTTGGTAAAGGTTAAAGCCAATATATTAAATGAATCAACCCCTTGACTCATTAAATAGGCAATTCTATAGGTTAGCACACGGGTTTTTCCCGAACCTGCTCCTGCAATAACAATCATAGGACCATCTTTTTGCAACGTTGGTGCTAATTGTGCGTCGTTTAACTGGCTTAAATATTCCTCCAAATCTCTTTCATTTTAAAGGCTAAAAATAACCATTGTTAGACTTTTTCTCAGGGAGAATTATGAATAATTATAAACAATTTAACATAGACACAGGTTTTAATCTATGGTCATGGTTTTTAACAATCCGGCTCTGGCGCTAATCCATATAAAATTAAATACAGACTGTGTTTTATGGCGCTCTATGTTATCTTTGGTGGCCTCTTTGAAGGAAGACTGCTTGGACCTACTGTTTTTGGATACAAAGATATTGATGACATCCGATAGGAATTTATTCTTTTCTTGACCATTGTCCTGTAGTGCCACCACATCAAAATCCTGATATTTCACTTTAAAATCGATGCTTGAAGCGTCATCGGTTCCAGATATGGTAAAATAGGTTTTATCCAACTCGCCTTCCAAACGCACGTTTAAATTGGGTTCTGTAAAACTGTTCAGGTATCTTGCTTGAAGCAGGTCTATTTCTGCTTGAAATTCAAACAAATCTTCTTGGTTGTTCACATCAAAAGACCAGACAGCGTTTAAAGGTGCGTGGCTCATAAATCGCGTTTCTATGTTTAAAACGGTTTTTGTTGGCGACTTGTAGGTATTGCTCACCTTTTGTATGTCTGCATTGAAAGCTTTAAACGTTACTGTTCCAGCTTTTTTATCTGCTTTCACTTTCTCTGAATAGGAAATGTCTGCCTCATGAATGAGAACCCGCTCTAAATCCAATTGGAACTTTAACTCCCGAAGCATCTTGCTATATAAAGGTTTGATGCGTTCATCGTCTGTTACCAGTTTATCGCGATAGACCTTAAAAACGGGATTATGAAAGGCCACCTTCGGGCTTTCAAATTTCCAGATGGTATCTTTTACTACACTCAGATTTGGCTGTTTTACAACTAACGAATCCACTTGTAAATTAAAATGATCCCGTTCATAAGGAATGATTTTGGACAAAGTTTCCTTGGAATACTTCGTTCTTAAGGTTAGATCCCGTAATGCAATGGATTCCTGGGTTAAAGCAGCTTCTGAAATTCGTAGGTTTTCATAATCGCTCATTTGTCCGAAAAACTTTTGAAAGCGTACTTGATAAGTCCCATGATCAAACGGAATCCTATTTTTTTTTGTGTTGTTGTTGTAAACAATGTCATTAAGGCTTATATCCACTTCTTCCATTTGGAGTTTCAAGGAATCTGTTTCAGAGTTCAAAACCTTAATAAAGCCTTGGTTCAAAAGCAGCTGTTTCACCTCGATAGATGTGTTGAATGATTGTTTGTTGGAAACCTTGTAGGCTTCTTTTGAAATATTGGGATTGTGATGGTAAGTGACCTTTGGGCTGTTTAAAATAACAGCTTCAATAAAAATGGCTTTATTGACTAAAAAACTCCAGTAGCCAAATCCATCAATGATAAGTTGTTCCAAGGTCATTTCTAAGTTTGGTTCTGGAATGGTTTTTCCAAAATTGGTCATTTTAACCTTGCTTAACGTTATTTTCCCTTGTAACAAACTTACACCCAGGTCGCCATAAGTCAACTTAACCGTTTCTGGAAGCTTGGATGTTAAAGCATTCTCAATCTTGGATTTTACCACATAATGTGCTATGGCAAATCCTATTCCCAGCACGATAATTATAAATCCGAATATTTTTAACCACCTTTTTTTTTGTTTGCCCATTTCATAAAGATATCCAAATTTTCATAGATATTTTAAATATATTTACCTCAAATTATAAAGATATGAGCTCTGTTTTAAACTTTTTGGCTGCTATTAGCTGGTGGCAATGGATTTTAATTGTCTTGGCTTTGGTAGCCATACGGGATGTTTTCATTCAAAAGAAGCATACCATTAGCCACAACTTCCCCATTATTGGTCATTTTAGGTATATGCTGGAAAAAATTGGCCCAGAGTTAAGGCAGTACTTGGTTGCCAACAACAGGGAAGAGCTTCCGTTCAATAGAATTGAGCGCAGTTGGATTTATGCCTCGGCGAAAAAACAAAACAATTACGAAGGTTTTGGTACCGATAGGGACATTTATTCGCATCAGCACATTTTTATAAACAATGCCATGATGCCTTATAAGATTGAACCAGAGCATCCCAATGCCATAGACCCTTGTTTTTTGCCATGTGCCAAGGTCATGGGAGCTTACAACAAACGTAGGAAACCCTATAGGCCAGGTTCTGTTATCAATGTATCTGCCATGAGTTTTGGCTCATTGTCTGCCCGAGCCGTGGAGTCTTTAAATAAAGGTATAAAAATGGCCGGAGCCTATCACAATACAGGTGAAGGTGGCCTATCTCCTTATCACAGTCATGGTGGCGATGTTATTTTTCATTTTGGGACAGGATATTTTGGGGTAAGGGATGATGATGGAAATTTTTCCATGGAAAAATTAGTGGCTTTGGTAGAAAAAAACCCCTTTGTTAAAGCCATAGAAATTAAACTTTCACAAGGTGCCAAACCAGGAAAAGGAGGTGTTTTACCAGCAGCAAAAATAACACAGGAAATTTCCGATATCCGTCACGTCCCTTTAGGGAAAGACGTGCTTTCCCCTCCTAACCATTCTGCATTTTCAAATGTTCCGGAACTTATGGAGTTTATAGAACAAATAGCCGAAGCCACAGGATTGCCTGTAGGCATTAAAGCTGCCATAGGAAAACTGGAGCAATGGAAAGAACTTGCCAAACTAATGGCAGAAACAGGAAAGGGACCGGATTTTATAACTGTAGATGGTGGCGAAGGTGGCACTGGAGCTGCCCCTCCAAGTTTTGCAGATCACGTGTCCTTACCATGGGTCTATGGGTTTAGCGATTTGTATAAAGTGTTCAAGGATCAAGACCTTTGCGAACGCATTGTTTTTATTGGTAGTGGAAAATTAGGTTTTCCTGCAAAAGCCGCCATGGCCTTTGCCATGGGAGCCGATTGCATTAATGTAGCAAGGGAAGCTATGATGAGCATTGGCTGTATTCAAGCACAAGTATGCCATACCAATCGTTGTCCTAGTGGTGTTGCAACCCAGAATAAATGGTTGCAAAGTGGTATCGACCCAACATTAAAATCGGTTCGATTGGCACAATATTTCAAAACTTTTAGAAAAGAATTTATTGAAATTACACATGCTGCAGGTTACGAACACCCTTGTCAGTTCAAAATGAGGGACATTGATGTAAACGTGGACGACCATCACTTATCCAAGGAATTGGACCGAACCTACATGTACCACAAAGTGCCAGTTCCTTTTACATCTATGCAGGATTTAAAAGATTGTTTATATTTGGGTGGAAAAAATACAACCCTTACTAATTAATACTACTTATGGAGTCTGAAAGAATTATCGATTTATTTATGTTTGCGCTTCCAACCCTTATTACCGGATTGATAGCTTACTATTTTTTTAAAGAGCATACCAAAAACGAAGACGGCAGAAGACGCTTTCTATTGCACAAAGACATGCAGGTAAATGCCATGCCTTTACGCCTTCAGGCCTATGAGCGTATGGCTTTGTTTTTGGAGCGAATTACCCCTTCCAAGTTACTTATTAGAATGAGTCCAACTTCTTCAAATAAAGAAGATTACGAGAATTTACTTATAGCAGCCATTGAACAGGAGTTTGACCATAACCTATCGCAACAAATATACATAAGCGACGATTGCTGGAACATTATCACTGCTGCTAAAAATGCCACCATTCAATTGATAAGAAAAGCCAGTTTGCTTGAAAAAACCAATACAGCCAATAAATTGAGGGAGGTTATTTTAACTGAAATGATGGAAAAAAGAGCTCCCAGTGATGCAGCCCTATCTTTTATAAAACAGGAAGTGAGCGATATGTGGTAACAGCTTAAGGCTTTATCTCTCCCAAGTGTTTTTTCTTGGCATAATCAAAACCTTGTTGCCACCAGGCAGTCATTAATTTTTTACTGAAAATCAATGAGTTTTCCGTTAAACTGGAAGGTGTGTAATACAGGTTTAGTTTAACCCCTTTGTTTATGGCTGCCAGTTTACCTATTACGATATCGTTGCGTTCCACCTGATTTAACAGATGCCCAAACAGATTGATCATCAATGAAAAAGGGTTTTTACCAAGCACTTTTTGGTTTTCAATGTTTTCAGCCTCCAGAATAATGGCATCCACCTCTGTTGCACCACGTTTTATAGCTTCACGAATGGGTACCACACATCCCAGGCCTCCATCGGCATATTCAAAACCATTAACCTTGGCAATGGACATAAAAGGAATGTAATTACAGGATATCCAGATCCAATGGCAAAACTCCTCATAAGTACAATCGTTTATGGATTTGTATTCTACCGTGTTCATGGACAGATTGGAAACAGTTACCACCACATCGGCCTTTTCGGCTTTAATTTTTTCGTATTCGCTTTTGGTGAAGTTACGTTTGATGTTCCTTCTTAAGGCATTGCTTTCCCCAAAGGTTCGCCTCATTCGGATAAACTGCCACAAGGAGTTGATGAAATCTATGGACACATACTCCCTATCGCCTTTTTTACGCTGTACAAAAGGACTGATACTAAAAATATCGTGCTGCTGCACATTGGTAAAGATGTCGTACAGTTTAGGGATATTGTTTACCGCTAAATGAGGAATCAACAAGCTACCTGTTGAAGTTCCCAAAAACATATCGTAGGCTTTTTTTTGATGTTCCATGAGGTATTGTGCCACACCTCCAGCATAAGCACCTTTACTACCTCCTCCTGATATTACCAATGCTCTCATTCGGTTTCCAATGGACTTAATTCTTCGTTTTTATATTTTGCAAAATTAAACCCACTTTGCCACCAGAGAGTCATTTTTTCTTTGTTAAAGACCAAGGAATTAGTGGTAAGCACAGTAGGCGTATAATAAAAATTAATGATGGCATTTTGATTGGCTGCCACAAATTTGCCAATTCTAATGTTTTGGCCTTCTATCCTATCCAACATAAAGGCAAACATATTGGTAAGCAACGAAAAGGCATTCAAGGAAGGCATTCGGTTAAATTGCGTGATTTCAGTTTGCAAAATAATGGCATCTATATGTGTGGCACCACGTTTAATGGCTTCTTCAATAGGCACCATGGAGCCCAGACCTCCATCGGCATACTCACATCCGTTTTTTTTCACCAAAGACATAAAGGGCGTGTAATTACAGGAAATCCAAACCCATTCACAAAACGCTTCGTAAGTAAAATCCTTAATGGACTTGTATTCCACTTGGTTGAGTGACAGGTTTGAAACCGTTATAACGATGTCTTTTTTTGATGCTTTCAATTGATCAAATTCGGCTTCGGACAAGGTGTTTTCAATAAGCTTTTTAAGATTGTAACTTTCCCCGAAGGTTTTACTGCCTTTCATGAGGTTTTTTAACACATTGAAATGATTGATTTTAATGGTTTCCAGACCTCTTTTTCGTTTTATGGCAAAAGGACAGACATTAAAGATCGCCTGCTGGTTTACGTTTGTGTACACCTCTTTTATTTTTTCGACCTTGTTCAATGCCAAGTGGGATACCAACAAACTTCCCGTGGACGTGCCCAAAAACAAATCGTAATCGTGTTTTTTGTTCTCAAGAAGATATTGTGCCACACCTCCTGCAAATGCGCCTTTACTGCCTCCTCCAGAAATTACCAATGCTCTCATTTAATTGGAATTTTGTAATCTTAATATAGTTGCCTTAAAATCGGGTTGTTTTGACAATTCTTCCAACATGTCTTTGGCAAACTTTTTAAACTGCCAATTATAATGTTTGGATGATTCCACTAAATTAGTCAGTACCTGTTCGTTATAAATCCCCAGGGAATTTAAATAATTAAAGGCTGTCAACCTCACTTCAAAACCGTATTTGGGACTGGAATAACCTACAAGTTCATTTAAGAAAGCTTCTTTTTTATCCAATTCATACAAAGGTGTTGAAATCGCGAGAGCCAACCAAAGCTGCCTGATATTCTTGTCGTTAAACCCAATAAGTTCGCTGGTGGCGTTTAGATAATTTTCCCTGTCCTCTGGAAAATTAATCCATAAATGGAACAAAGCTGCCTCTATGGTAGCATAAGACCCATCCTTTAACAAGGTTTCGTAGGATGCTTTTAAGGACAAGGGGATTTTATCTACATATTGGGCAATGGCTTGCCTGGTTTTTAACGAGCCTTCAAACACTTCTGGAGTGACCTGGTTTGGGATTTGCGAAATAACTTTACGTTTGGCTTCGTCTGAAATAGGCGCTGTTAGGTAATAGCTGCACTTGGAGGTTGCCAGCTCACAATCCACCATTTCGTATTCTTGAATAAAAGCAGATTGCATCAAGCTTTCCAGAGCTTCATCCATAGGGAATTCCACCTGCTTCAACCAGAGATCCACAAACTGACTTAAGTCTTGGCCACTGGTAGCTTCCACTTCTGAAATAAAATCTGTGGTTTCCACATTCGAAAATGCATGAGTCTTTAAATAATTGACCACAGCCTGTTTAAAAGCTATAGCTCCCACTTGTTCCCTTAAAGCATGCAATGCCCAGGCGCCTCGTTTGTAAAACGTGGTACTGCTGGATTTTGGGTTCAACAAAGACGTACTTGTTCCAGACCTGTTTTGATCCATAAGCTCTTGGGCATACTCATACAGCCTCCAATAGTAATAATTCTTTCCAAACACTTCCCTTTCTGCCAGCAAGGCATAGTAGGTTGCAAAACCTTCCTGCAACCAATGGTGTTCGCCCCTTTTAGCCGTTACATAATCGCCAAACCACTGGTGAGCCAGTTCATGTGCGTTTACATTAACATAATTCCTATCCACAAAAGCTGTGGAATCCACTACAAAGGCATCAGAAAAAATGGTGGTACTGGTGTTTTCCATGCCTGCATACAGAAAATCGTGCACTGGCACCTGCTTGTAATTTTGCCAAGGATAAGGGATCCCAATTTCAGTTTCAAGAAAATCGAACATCTGTTTGCTATACCTATAAGTTGGCTCGGCCCTTAAAGAATCTGCGGGATAAAAGTACATTTCCAAAGGAATGCCACTACTGGAAACCTCTTCCAGTTTATTGTATTCACCTATTGCCAAAACCACCAAATAGCTGGACATGGGCTTTGCCATATCGTATTTCCAGATGGTATTTCCCGCTATAGTTTCTTTTGCTAGCAAGCTGCCATTTGCAACTACCTTATAAGCACTGTTAAAGGTTACCGTTAAATCAAATTCCATTTTATCGTTGGTGTCATCTAAGCTAGGCAGCCAGTTGCTGGTATATTTTCCTTGTCCTTGCGTCCAAATTTGATCTGGCGCTTCATTTTGCCATCCCACAAAATAAAGGGCTTGTTTTGGTACTGTTTCATAAGCAACCCTTAGGCGATGACTTTCTCCCGTCTGAAATTTAGAATGCACAACCAGTTGTGTTTTGTTGTTTTTATACGAAATACTCCTATCATCCAGCAGCACCTCTTTAAAATCCATATGCACAGCATCCAGAAATACGGAATCCGTAGGTTTTAAAATGTTAAAATAATAATCCACAACACCCAACACTTTGGACGCCTCAATATCGAAACTTAATTTGGCATCCACACGAGTAAAATCTACAACTTCAAGCTGTTGAGAAAAAGAAAGGCTTGTAAAAAAAATCAAAAAAGCACAAAGCAGGTGTTTCATAAGTAAGATTTATCAACTTCATGACTAAAATACATAAATTTTGAAGTTTTAAGTTTCAAGATTAAGGTTTATATTCGTGTTATGTCTATAAATTTACAAACTCCCATAGATTATTTAAAAGGTGTTGGTCCAAACCGAGCAGATTTGCTCAAGAAGGAACTGGGCATCCACACCTATCAGGATTTGATTAATTTATTCCCAAACAGGTATTTAGACAGGACACAATACTACAAGATTCATCAACTCCAGCGCAACACAGCAGAAGTACAGGTAATTGGTGAGATAATCAGCATCAAGGAAGTGGCACAGTCCCGAAGTGCAGGGAGAGGCAAACGCTTGGTTGCCACCTTTAAAGACGATACTGGCATTATGGAGCTGGTGTGGTTTCGTGGCCATAAATGGATACGCGAAAGCCTAAAGCTTCACAAACCCTATGTGGTTTTTGGCAAGATCAATTGGTTTCAAGGGGTTTTTAGCATGCCTCATCCCGATATGGAACTTCTGGAAGAGCACCAAAAACACATACGTTCTGCCATGCAACCCATTTATCCGTCTACCGAAAAACTGACCAACAAAGGGATCAGCAATCGGGTGATAATAAAAATCATGCAGCAATTGTTTTTGGAGACCCAAGGCAGGTTTCAAGAAACCTTGTCTGATAAGCTTATTTCCGAACTAAAATTATTGGCTAAATCGGAGGCAGTTTTCAACATCCATTTTCCAAAAAATCAAGCGCTTTTGGCAAGGGCTCAATTCCGATTGAAATTTGAAGAATTATTCTATATTCAGTTGCAATTGATTCTGAAAAATTTAATCCACAAATCCAAAATCAAGGGCTTGCCTTTTACCCAAGTTGGAACATATTTCAACACCTTTTACAATGAGCATTTACCCTTTGAATTGACCCAAGCCCAAAAACGTGTTTTAAAAGAAATCAGGCAAGATTTAGGCAGCAATGCCCAAATGAACCGGTTGTTGCAAGGTGATGTAGGTTCCGGAAAGACCATAGTAGCCTTCATGTCAATGCTCATGGCACTTGACAACGGATTTCAAGCTTGTTTAATGGCTCCGACTGAAATTTTGTCAGTCCAACACTATACCGGTTTACTTGAACTATCCAATAAGTTGAATATCAGCATAAAACTACTTACAGGCTCAAGTAATACTTCAGAAAGAAAAGAAATTCATAAATCCCTTGAAAATGGTGAGTTGGACATCCTAATTGGGACTCATGCCCTACTGGAGGACAGGGTAAAATTTAAACATTTAGGCCTTGCCATTATAGACGAGCAACACCGTTTTGGAGTAGAACAAAGAAGTAAATTATGGCATAAAGGTCCAGTAACATCCTCTCAAAACAAAACAGATTTAGGAGTTATCCCACCACATATTTTAGTGATGACCGCCACACCCATTCCACGCACTTTGGCCATGTCTGTTTATGGTGATTTGGACATTTCTGTGATAGACGAATTGCCTCCGGGGAGACAGGCCATTAAAACAGTACACAGATATGATAAAAACCGACTGAAAGTGTTTCGGTTTATAAGAGATGAAATTGAAAAAGGCCGACAAATATATATAGTGTATCCACTTATCCAGGAAAGTGAAAAAATGGATTACAAAGACCTAATGGATGGATATGAAAGCATTGTTAGGGACTTTCCTCCCCCGAAGTACCAAATTTCCATTGTACATGGTAAAATGAAACCAGCCGACAAGGATTATGAGATGCAACGCTTTATAAGAGGTGAAACCAACATCATGGTGGCCACAACCGTTATTGAAGTGGGTGTAAACGTGCCCAATGCCTCGGTTATGATTATTGAAAGCGCTGAACGTTTTGGCTTGTCGCAATTGCACCAGCTACGTGGGCGTGTTGGTCGTGGTGCCGAACAAAGCTATTGTATTTTAATGACCAGCCACAAATTGAGCAACGACAGCAAAATACGATTGGACACCATGTGCAGTACCAATGATGGTTTTGAGATAGCAGAAGTGGATTTAAAGCTACGTGGCCCTGGAGACCTTATGGGAACCCAACAGAGTGGCGTTTTGAACCTCAAGATTGCCGATTTAATAAAGGACAAG
>NZ_CAXATZ010000038.1:0-23556 GCF_963971605.1 uncultured Xanthomarina sp. | reverse complement strand
TAGAAGACTTACCTGCTCGATGGATATTGATACCAAAAAAGAACAAGCCCAAGCAAATTTTGAGCTTAGTAAAGACAAAAAAACACTTTTTGTATTGGGAGGCAGTTTAGGGGCCAAACGGATTAATGAGCTAATAGAAAAAGAATTGGATTTTATCCTAGCTCATAACATGCAGGTTATTTGGCAATGTGGAAAATTGTATTTCGACCAGTATAAAATCTATAATAACACCAAACACGTTCAAGTACATGCTTTCATAAACCAAATGGATTTAGCTTATGCAGCTTCCGATGTTATCATTTCAAGAGCAGGAGCGAGTTCGGTTTCAGAACTGTGTATTGTTGGGAAACCTGTTATTTTCATACCATCGCCAAATGTGGCTGAAGATCATCAAACCAAAAACGCCATGGCCATTGTAAACGAAAAGGCAGCTTTGTTGATAAAAGAAGATGAATTGGATGTGGATTTTGAAAATAAGTTTTCACAACTAATGGCTTCCATAGAGAAGCAAAATGAATTAAGCGAGAATATAAAAAAATTAGCATTGGTGCATGCTACCAAACAAATAGCAGACGAGGTAGAGGCATTGTTGCAAAAGTAGGTTTTAAATGAATTTAGACAACATACATAACGTTTATTTTATAGGAATTGGAGGTATAGGCATGAGTGCTTTGGCCAGATATTTCCATGCCAAAAACAAACGTGTTTCTGGATACGATAAAACCAAAACAGAGATCACCGACGCTTTGGAGACCTTGGGTATTCAGGTTCATTTTAATGATTCGGTGTCAAACATACCAGAGCCTTTTTTTAATTACGATACCACTTTGGTGGTTTACACGCCTGCGATCCCAAAAGACAACATGGAATTGGTTTATTTTAAAAATCAGCCTGGTTTCACTGTTTTAAAACGATCGCAAATTTTAGGCATTATTACAGAGAACACTTTTTGTTTGGCGGTTGCAGGTACTCATGGCAAAACAACAACGACCAGTATTTTAGGGCATTTGCTATACGAATGCCAATTGCCAGTAACAGCTTTTCTTGGAGGAATTAGTGAAAATTACAATTCCAATTTAATTCTTAATGGAACCGAAGTAACTGTGGTTGAGGCAGACGAGTTTGATAGGTCGTTTTTAACGCTTTCTCCAGATATTGCATGTATCACATCAATGGATGCAGATCATTTGGATATTTATGGAGACGCTAAAGAGTTGGTAAAATCCTTTGAAGGGTTTTCAAAACGCGTGAAAGCACAAGGCAAGTTGTTTGTTAAAAACGGACTGCCAATTCATGGAATTACCTATGGAATTGAAGATGATTCAGACTATTCCATTCACAATATAACGATACAAAATGGGATGTATGTTTTTGATGTTAAAACACCAGAAACCACCTTGGAAAATTTACAATTTAACCTACCTGGTAGACATAATCTGTCGAATGCATTAATAGCCTTGGCGATGGCTGTAGCGTATGGTTGCCCTCACCAACAGCTCGCCAAAGCTTTAGCATCCTACAAAGGGGTAAAACGTAGATTTTCCTATCACATCCAAACAGATGAGTTGGTTTTTATTGATGATTATGCACATCATCCAGAAGAGATCAATGCTGTTTACCAAGCTGTGCGAGAGATGTATCCCGGAAAAAAAGTGTTGGCTGTATTTCAGCCACATCTCTTTAGTAGGACAAGGGATTTTGCAGACGAATTTGCCAAAAGCCTGTCGCAGTTTGATGAGGTGATGCTATTGGATATTTATCCAGCTAGGGAATTGCCAATTGAAGGTGTGACATCTGCTTGGTTATTGGATAAAATGGAAACTAAAAACAAACAGGTAATCAATAAATCCGAGCTTGTTTCAAAAATAAAAGAGAGTCAAGCCCAAATAGTCTTAACCATTGGTGCTGGCGATATAGGAGAAGAAGTAAAACACATTAAAAAAGCATTGAGCGTTGCGAGTTAATTGGAATTACATAAAAATGGTTGCCCTACTGATATTGGTAGTGTTTTTATATGCCTTTTCTTCAGCAAAAAATATGGATAGAAAAGTGTCTCAACCTATCATTCATTTTAAAGGGGACAACAACCTTTTCCTAACCCATGAGAATGTTAGTAAATTGTTAATACAAAATAAGGAGAGTGTTAAAAATAAGTCTAAAGAAACTTTAGATTTGAATGATTTAGAAGCTGCCCTGAATTCTAATCAAATGGTCAAGTCTGCCCAAGTGTATCTGTCTGTAAATGGACAACTTACGGTAGATATTGAACAAAAAAAACCTATAGCAAGAGTAAGTACACATGCATCTTATTACATAGATGACCAGGGAAGTTATATGCCTTTGTCACCTAATTACACTGCTAGAGTACCTCTTGTAACTGGAACTGTTGAAAAAAATAACCTAACACATGTTTTTAAGCTAGCTCAAAAAATTGAAGCAGATGCCTTTTTAAAGAAACATGTTATAGAGATTGAACAAACAGAAAAAAGCACATTTTTTTTAAAATTCAGACAATGCAATTTTACAGTCCAGTTAGGAAGTTTAAAAAATTTGGATAAAAAAATTATGAATTTAAAAGCTTTCTATAACAAAGCTTTAAAAGAAAAATCGCTAAATCGTTATTCGAATGTTAATTTACAGTTTGATAGTCAGGTTGTGTGTACTAAAATATAAACTATGGAAAACAATATAGCAGTAGGATTAGACATAGGAACCACAAAAATTGTGGCCATGATTGGTCGTAAAAATGAGTATGGTAAGGTTGAGATTTTGGGAATAGGAAAATCCAAAAGTCTAGGCGTGCATCGTGGTGTTGTAAATAATATTACACAAACCATTCAATCTATTCAATTGGCAGCACAAGAAGCCGAAGCTGCTTCCGAATTTAAAATTGAAAATGTCACTGTAGGTATAGCTGGTCAGCATATTAGGAGCCTACAGCATAGCGATTATATAACCAGGCCAAATTCCGATTTGGTTATTGATGAAGAAGATATAGAACGATTGATCAATCAAGTACATAAATTGGTCATGCTTCCTGGAGAAGAGATCATCCATGTCTTGCCACAGGAGTATAAAGTAGATGGGCAAGCAGAGATTAAAGAGCCTATTGGAATGTACGGAGGCCGTTTGGAGGCCAATTTCCATGTGGTTGTTGGTCAGGTGTCTTCTATAAGAAATGTGGGACGCTGTATAAAAAGTGCTGGTTTAAATCTAGAGGGCATCACCTTGGAGCCCTTGGCATCGGCAAATGCAGTTTTAAGTCAGGAAGAAAAAGAAGCAGGTGTAGCCTTAATTGATATAGGTGGAGGAACCACAGATTTGGCTGTGTTTAAAGATGGCATCATTCGTCATACAGCTGTGATCCCATTTGGAGGAAATGTGATAACAGAAGACATAAAAGAAGGATGTTCCATCATAGAAAAACAAGCCGAATTATTGAAAATAAAGTTTGGATCTGCATGGCCAGGAGAAAATAAAGAAAACGAGATTGTATCCATTCCAGGGTTAAGAGGAAGGGATCCTAAAGAAATTACGCTTAAAAACCTGTCTAAAATAATTCATGCAAGGGTTGTGGAAATTGTGGAACAGGTTTACGTGGAAATAAAAAATTACGGTCACGAAGAACAAAAAAAGAAGCTGATTGCTGGGATTGTTTTAACAGGAGGAGGCGCTCAGTTAAAGCATTTAAAGCAACTGGTAGAATATATAACAGGAATGGATACCAGAATAGGCTATCCAAACGAGCATTTGGCAGGAGACAGTGACGACGAGATTACCAGTCCTTTATATGCCACAGCAGTGGGATTGGTTATGGATGGCTTAAAAAGACAGGAACGCAAAAAGGCCGAAAAAATTGAAAAACAGGCTGAGGTAGCGCCTCAAGTAGAGCCAGAAGATGTGGAAGAGCCACCTAAACAAAAACCGGAAAGACGTTCGTTCTTAGATAAATTGACGGAACGGGTAAAAGATTTTTTAGATAACGCAGAGTAAAGCTAAAAACCAACATAAAGAAGAATTAATCCAAAAACGGATATTTAAAAATATCGCAAAAAGTAATAGAATAATTAAAAAACGAAATTCATGAGCAGCAACAAAGAATTCGAAAGCAATATTTCATTCGATTTACCAAAAAACCAATCGAATGTTATAAAAGTCATAGGTGTTGGCGGTGGAGGCAGCAATGCTATCAACCACATGTTCCAGCAAGGTATTAAAGGAGTCGATTTTGTAATTTGTAATACAGATGCACAAGCACTTCAAAATAGTGGTGTTCCAAACAAAATTCAATTAGGTGTTAACTTAACCGAAGGTTTGGGAGCTGGTGCAAATCCGGATGTAGGGGAAAAATCTGCTATCGAGAGTTTTGAAGATATCCAGCGCATGTTGGATACCAATACCAAAATGGTTTTTATTACAGCTGGAATGGGTGGAGGCACTGGAACAGGAGCAGCACCAATAATTGCTAAAATGGCCAAAGATCTGGATATTTTAACGGTTGGAATTGTTACCATGCCTTTTCAGTTTGAAGGAAAAATGCGTAACGAGCAAGCCCAAATAGGAATTGAAAACCTACGTAGTGTGGTAGATTCTTTGGTAGTAATCAACAACAACAAACTTCGAGAAGTATATGGAAACCTAGGGTTTAAAGCAGGTTTTTCTAAAGCAGACGAGGTATTGTCAACTGCTGCACGTGGTATTGCAGAGGTAATAACGCATCATTATACGCAAAACATCGATTTACGTGATGCTAAAACCGTATTAAGCAACAGTGGAACGGCCATTATGGGTTCTGCCACATCCTCAGGACAAAACAGGGCACACGATGCCATTAGCAAAGCCTTAGATTCCCCTCTATTAAACGATAATAAAATTACTGGAGCCAAAAACGTATTGCTGCTTATTGTTTCTGGTTCCCAAGAAATTACCATAGATGAAATAGGTGAAATCAACGATCATATTCAAAATGAAGCTGGTCATGGAGCCAACATCATTATGGGAGTTGGGGAAGACGAATCTTTAGAAGAATCTATTGCTGTTACCATTATTGCTACAGGATTTAATATCGATCAGCAGGATGAAATCTCAAATACCGAAGCTAAAAAAGTGATTCATGCCTTGGAAGAGGACAAACCTTTTGAGCAAGATTTAACCAAAAAAGAACAGGCACCTCCAATTATTACTCCCAACATTGAGTTGGAAGAGAAAAAAGAACCACCAGTTGTGAAGCATACTTTGGATTTGGATGAACTGGAAGAGTTGGATGGTCCGAATCACATTTTAAGCGAAAATGAACTCGTTCCAACTACGGAAGCCATAAAAAATATGGATGTGGTTTACGATGAGGTGTTGGTAAATGCCGAGGAAGAAGATTTTGTGATTACTGAAGTTCAAAATACAGTTGAGGAACCAAAAATTGAATTTGAAGAAGAACAACAGATCACGCTTACTTTTGATATGCCCATAAGCAATTCGAACATAGAAAACAAGGATGATGACTTTGTGGTCCATGATTTGGACGAAAACATAAAAAAGATTCCTGTAAACGATTATGTTGAAATTATTCCGGTAACCGAAACCAATGAACATGGTGAAACCAGATATGCTTTGGATGATTATGTGGAAATAGAATCTGGGATCAACAAAAATCAGAAGCAAGAAAAAGTTATTGAGATTGCTGAAGAGTTGGACAAAGAAATAGTTTTCGAAAAAAAGGTTGTAAAACCACAGGAAACTGAGGAAACTTCTGGGGAAATAGACCCTATGAATACGCCAATTTCCGAACTGTTAAAAGAACGTGCAGAGGAAAGAAGACGTAAAATGAAGGATTTCAACTATAAATTCAATAATTCCAAAATTGATGATATAGAAAAAACACCAGCCTACAAACGTCGTGGGATAGATCTGGATGAGACACAACATTCATCAGAAACCAACATGTCTAAAACCAGTGTGAGTATAGACGATAACGACGACATACAATTTAGGAGCAACAATTCGTTCTTGCACGATAATGTAGATTAATTAATAGTAATTAAGTTTAGTTTTAGGGCTTCTTTCAAAACCCGAAGTGTCCATTGGATTCTTCGGGTTTTTCTTTTTTGTCACTCAAAAAATTTCTTGATAATGCATAAGCTTAGCAGTAGGTTTAACTGCATACTTTTTGTTATCTTCGTAGCCTCTTAAAATAGAAACAATGAGTCTACAACAAGAAATCATGGCTGCGTTAAAAGAAGCCATGAAAAGCAAAGATCAAACAGCGTTAACAGCGTTAAGGGCTGTTAAATCGGCCATCTTATTGGCTCAAACAGAAAGTGGAGCCAAAGAAGAACTGACGGAAGAACAAGAGCTTAAAATACTTCAAAAACAAGTAAAACAGCGAAAAGACAGTGCAGCTGTTTATTTAGAACAAGGTCGTGAAGATTTGGCAGCTCCAGAATTGGCAGAAGCAGAAGTGATTTCCCAATTTTTGCCAGAGGCGCTTACCGAAAAAGAAATAGAAAAGGTAGTCGTTATGACCATAGAAAACATTGGAGCAGAAGGGATGAAAGATATGGGGAAAGTTATGGGGATTGTAAGTCAGGAATTGGCTGGAAAAGCCGATGGAAAAACTATTTCTAATATTGTAAGGGCTAAACTGTCTTAACAGAAAACCTACGGTCTACCAGGTTTAAAATCCAGTAGATCTTTTAAGGCCTGGTATCTGTCTGTCGGCAGGCAGGGAATATCAGGTTTATAGAATATAAAATCTTATTATGTATATGTTTTGCGAAGTGATATTGACGGAAGGCTTTATAAAGGTCACGCCAATGATGTTGCAAAGCGTTTAAAAGAACATAATACAGGAAAAACTAAATCTACAAAAGGATATTTGCCCTGGAGATTAGTTTACTTTGAAACTTTTAAAACAAAACCGGAAGCAATTTTTCGTGAAAAGTATTTTAAAACTGGAAGTGGAAGAGAGTTTTTGAAAGGAAAAATAGTTAGTTAATTAATGGCCTCGTAGTTCAATTGGATAGAATATCAGATTTCGGCTCTGAGGGTTGGAGGTTCGAATCCTCTCGAGGTCACAATAAATAAAACATCCAAACATCAAATCAGGTTTGCTTGCATTTGAAAGTTTGGGTGTTTTGTTTTTTTCAATTTATTTTTTTCTAATATTGTAAGATTAGATTTTAATTTCCATGCCCATAATTGCCCCAGAACAAGATTATTATATAGGACTTTTTATTTTAGTTGTTCTGCTTGGGTTTTTACTTGTAATAGTTTCCATATGGTTGAGACAAATAGCAGTGAGTGTTTTTGATGGCATTGAAATGGGCTTTATGTTTATAACAAAACGTCCCGTTTTTATATATTTCCATCCTTTTTTAAACAAGTTGTCGGCAAAGCAAGAAAGCATATTAAAACAACAATTCACCTTTTATAACAGACTGAATAAAAGAAAAAAAGCTTATTTTAAACATAGGGTAGCAACTTTTATCAAACAAAAACAATTTGTGGGGAACGAAGGGTTTTTAATTACGGATGAGGTAAAAGTGTTGGTTTCTGCAACTGCTGTTATGCTTACCTTTGGTTTTAGGGATTATATTATTAGATCCATAAAAACCATCATAGTTTATCCAACCCAATATTATTCAACCGTAAATGACGATTACCACAAAGGGGAATTTCATGTGAATCTAAAAACATTGGTGCTGTCTTGGGATCATTTCATGGAAGGATTTAGAATAGAAGATGATAAATTAAACCTGGCCATTCATGAGTTTGCACATGCCATTCATTTTAATAGCATCTACCAAAACGATATAAATTCGGTTATATTTCTGGACACTTTTAACGAACTGAGGGAATTACTTTCAAACAACGATGCCTTGAGGTCCCGGTTGGTTCACTCCGAATATCTAAGAAATTACGCCTTTACAAACGACTTTGAGTTGCTGGCCGTGATTTTAGAGACCTTTATTGAATCTCCCAATGAGTTTCATCAACATTTCCCTAAAATCTATGCTCTGGTAAAGCAAATGCTAAATTTCAATTTCTCTGGGTATTAATTGAATTTTTTAGAGTTTTAGTCTCTATTTCTTGGCAAGTTGCGTTATTGTGTTTCTGGAAATTGGGAATATAAAAAACAACCTGTTGTTGTATTAAAACGTCTAATACCAATTTCATGTTATCATCCTTTGAATCCATTAAGCATTCTTTTTTCAATAAGGTTTCAACTTGAAGTTTCATGTTTTTGTTATGATATTCCAATAAAAATTCGTTGTCGTAAAGTTTTATCAAACAATCGTTTTTGCCAAAATCCAGTATTGCTTGTGGGTTGGTTTTTAAAATGGATTTTTCATTGGAATAGGCTTTTTGTAGCACTTTGTAAAGCGCTTCAAGAACCCTGTTGACAGTTACGGAATTTAAACAGATTTTATGTTCGCAATTCAAAATAACATCGTAATTACATCTAACGTTGCACACCCCTTTTTTACCCCAAATCAATTCGTTGTATTGGGCAAAATTTCCCCAACTTCCAGGGCCAGTTGGACCATAAATCCCTACTGTAGGAATATTATAGGCTCCAGCAACATGTGTAATTCCAGCATCGTTGCCAATGTGGAACAAAGCTCCTGAAAGTGCTTCCCCAACCTCGTTCATGTCTCCTGTAATATAGCTTATATGCGACATGGGCTTTGAGAAATATGGTTCAATGGCAGGATCGTTTGGGCCCATAATAATTTTACAGTCTAAATAAGGAAAAAGTTTGGCTAAGGTTTCAATAAGTTGTGCGTATTTTTTCGTAGGCCAAATTTTAAGCAAAAAACCTGCACCATGATGAACTGTAAAATATTTCCGGCCCTTGGTTTTTTGTTGTTTAAAAAAGGGATACTCCTTATAGCTATTGTCTATTGAAATATGAAGTTTTGACACTGTATCTATATAATGCTGGATGGCATGTTGTTTAACTTTTTTATGGGTTGGGTATTTTAGGGCATGAGGCAAATCGTAGCCTCTAAAAGCGGGATAATTGCCAAGTTCGAATATGTGGTCAAAATTATCTTCTTTTAATCTGGCCACTTCTTCGTTCATAATATTGATATTTTTTAAGTGCTTGGAAAAAAAGGAAACCAATCTAGGAGCTACGGCAAAACTTAAGCTACTCGATACAGAAGCCAATTTATTGATGGCAGGAATGGCAAAAAAGATATCGCCTAGGCCACCATAACTTTTATAAACCAGGACTTGGCCCAAGGAAATTTCTTGAGGTTGTTTGTTTGTGTTTAAAATGGCTTCCACTTCAAGCCAGAAATCGTGTAAGGCAGCTTTCATTTCTTCTATAGCCTTTGGTTTATTGTCTGGATAGAAATCAAAGGAAAAAGTGCCAATTCTGTCGTTGCCAAGAATGTTACAACCAGAAAGAAATGCCTCTGCAGCCAATCTCCCTGATGGCTCAGGCCAAACAGGCTGACAAATAAAGGTTTTGGTCTGTCCTAAAATCCTTAACACTTCTTTGTTTGAAACGGGCTCATGGAAACTTATATTTTCAGGAAGTGGTTCTCTTAATTGGTTTTTTCCATAAACAGGAAATGTTTTGTCAGGATGAGCTTTGGCATAAGCAACATAAGCTTTTCCTCCTTTTAAAAAATTTAAATCCCCAAAAAAAGGAATATTGTCTTCATCTTTAAATTTTGAAGGCTGAAGATCTTCAACAGACACTGTAGGAGGCTTTATGCTATAGTTTGAAATGGCTTCGCCATAAAACTCATAATGGGATTGATAATGCTTGGGAGATTGAAATATATTCAGTTTGGCTTTGGCAAACAGTTTTCGGTACAGATGGAATTTTTTAGTGTCGCAACAGCTGCTAATCTTTCTGTCCACTGTGCAAAGTATGTTACGTCTCAAACAAAAATTGTAATCAAATTCTATTTTTACATACGGTTGTTTGATGGATAATAGAAACTCGATTAGTTCAATTTCATAACGACAACGCGATGTGCTGCAAACCACAACCAACTGGGCCCAGTGAATGCTTTTTTTTGTAACTGAAATGTTTTTAAGATTATCTAATGTAAGCTGAAACTTATTGCTAGAAGGATGTGAAATAAGTTGATTGATGGTAAGTTCGGCACCTCTGGGAGTTGATAAAGAGGTATCGTGCAAAAAAAGTATGTTCGTCAAGACATAGGGATTTTGAGACCCTTAAGTAGGGAAATTAAAAATATAATTGATATTAGCAATCAATTACCCGCCATAATAGCCATCATCATAATAACCATCGTCATAGTAACCGTCATCATAATAGCCATCGTCATAATAACCGTCATCGTAATAACCGTCATCATAGTAGCCATCGTCATAATAACCGTCTCCATAATAGCCATCATCAAAAGAGCCGTTGTCATCATCACTGCTGCAAGAAGTTGCAACAGAAGCTGTTATTGAAATAGCTGAGATTGCCAATAACGCCTTTCCTGATTTTCTTAAAAAGTGCCTTCTGTTCATGATTAAAACTTATATTTTAAAAGTAGTAAAAAAACAATTAATTGCAAAATTTATAATTTTAAACGAAAAAATATGAGATATTATTATGTATGATGACATTTATCATGATTTTTCGCATTTTTAATTCATAATTTTAGAACTGAATTTAAAACCAATAACACATGAAGAAAAGAGCACCAATTTCAGACATAATGACTAAAAAAGTCATCACCTTAAATCATACAGACGATTTGGAAACGGCTGAACGGATATTTAAAAGCAAAAAAATCAGGCACATTCCCGTGGTTAGTGGCGAAAAAATTATTGGCATGTTAAGCTATACCGATTTATTGAGAATCAGTTTTGCCGATGCTGTTGATGAAGATGAGGAAAATGTGGACACTGTTGTTTACAACATGTTTACCATAGAGCAGGTTATGGCCAAGAACTTAACCAGCGTGAGTTCTACAACCACAATTAAGGAAGTTGCAGAAATATTGGCTAAAAAAGAGTTCCATGCATTACCAGTTGTAGACAACAACAAACTTGTAGGTATTGTTACCACCACAGATTTAATAAATTACCTTTTAGAACAATTCTAACCAATTAATTATTAGTTCTAACTTGAAAAAGCTCCGAAAGGAGCTTTTTTTTATGAATTGGCAATTTGTTTTAATTGTTTGATGGTTTCTGTAGGATTCTCGCTTTTAAACACATGGCTTCCTGCAACAAAAACATCTGCGCCAGCTTCCACCAGTTGTTTGATGTTTTTATCGGTTACGCCACCATCAATTTCAATTTTGGTGCTTAAACCTTGTTCATCAATCATGCGTCTTAGTTTCTTGATTCGGTTGTAGGTTATGTCTTCAAATTTTTGGCCACCAAAACCCGGATTTATGGACATGAGCAGAACCATGAAACATTTGGGTAAAATATCTTCCAACACCGAAACTGGCGTTGTTAAGTTTAAGACCACTCCAGCTTTACAACCTGCATCTTCAATTTGGGTAAGTGTTCTGTGCAAATGCACTGTAGACTCGTAATGAACAGTAATAATATCTGCACCAACCTTAGCAAAGTCTTCAATGTAACGTTCAGGTTTTTCAATCATTAAATGCACATCAAAAGGTTTGGTGGCATGTTTTTTCATGGCTTGTATTACTGGCATGCCATAAGAAATGTTAGGGACAAAATGGCCATCCATAACATCTATATGAAACCAATCGGCATCACTGTTGTTTACCATTTCCACATCGCGTTGCAGGTTACCAAAATCGGCTGCCAACATGGAAGGTGCTATTAATTTTGAATTCATTGTTGAGTTTATGTGTTGTTTCTGCAAAAATAGGTAAAAAAATGAAGCCAGAGTAATCAGCTCTGGCTTCTTTCATCAATCAAAAAACGAACAGTTTTCATATCCACAAAAGTGGATATATTATACTGTTTGTTGCTGTTATTTAGTAGTACTCATTAAAGATTACTATCCTAAATAGGTTTTTAATATTTTGCTTCTAGACGTATGTTTCAGTCTACGAATGGCTTTTTCTTTAATTTGTCTAACACGTTCCCTGGTCAGGTCGAATGTTTCTCCAATTTCTTCCAAGGTCATAGGATGTTGATTTCCTAATCCAAAGTAGAGTCTAATTACATCTGCTTCACGAGGAGTAAGGGTTTCCAAGGCTCTTTCAATTTCCGTGCGTAAAGATTCGTGTAACAGATCTTTATCAGGATTTGGAGACTCACCACTATTCAACACGTCGTAAAGGTTGGAATCTTCACCTTCAACCAAAGGCGCATCCATACTTACGTGACGGCCGGAATTTTTCATGGACTCTTTAACATCGTTAATGGTCATGTCCAGTTCTTTGGCTATTTCTTCAGCACTTGGTGGACGCTCATGGGCTTGCTCTAAAAACGCAAAGGTTTTATTTATTTTATTGATAGAACCAATTTTGTTAAGGGGCAAACGCACAATACGGGATTGCTCTGCCAAGGCTTGTAAAATGGATTGTCTAATCCACCAAACGGCATACGAAATAAATTTAAAACCACGTGTTTCATCGAAACGTTGTGCTGCTTTAATAAGTCCTAAATTCCCTTCGTTAATTAAATCTGGTAAGGTTAATCCTTGATTTTGGTATTGCTTCGCTACAGAAACAACGAAACGTAAGTTAGCTTTTGTCAACTTTTCCAAGGCAATTTGATCGCCTGCTTTAATACGTTGTGCTAATTCTACTTCTTCGTCTGCTGTAATTAAGTCAACTTTTCCAATTTCTTGAAGATATTTGTCCAACGAAGCAGTCTCTCTATTGGTAACCTGCTTGGTAATTTTAAGTTGTCTCATCTAATGAATGCCTATAAATAAGTTAAGTTGTTTCTTTAATGTTATACTTATACGTTAAAAGAACAATTTTTGTTACAAAAGAAGCGGGTTATTTTTTTTAAAATTCAAAATAATAAGGATGTGCATATAATTTATTATCTTGATAGACTTATACAAAAACAAAACATATCCATATGAAAAAACTATTATTTCTATTTTTTGCTTGTAGTATGATGCACATTTCCGCACAGGACTTGTCCACTATGGCAAAGAGTGATTCCTCTTCGGGGAATTCCATGATTGAGAACTTGGCAGCAGATCAAGTAAAGAGTTTCACTAAAAAGTTGAATTTAAACGAAAAACAACAAGAGCAAGTTTCTGGATTGGTGGTAAGTCAATTAAAAAGCGAGAAATTTAAAAAGTTGATGGGCAGTCTGGGAGCTGATAAATTGATGGGTTCCAGTGATAATACAGACAGGATTCAATCGGCTTTACTGAGCGATGAAAGCTTTCAAAAAGAAATGGGCTCCATTTTAGATGAGAAACAAATGGAAGCCATGAAGACTTATATTCCTAAATAAAGATTCATTTATAATAAAAAAAGGCCCATCAAAATTTGATGGGCCTTTTTTTATTAATTATAATTTAACAACTAATAGATGCTAATGTAATTATAGCATAATACTGTATGTTATTTTCTAGATCATCTATTCTAACATAAATAGATTGATTATCTTCTGTGTTTATAAATGCAATGTCAGAGGCTAAAGCATTAATCATATTAACAGCATCGTCTTCTGTTAGGTAATAGCTTATCTCAAATGTATCTTCTAATTCTAAAGTATCAAAAATACAATAGGTATAGTCATCTAATATAAACTCTGAAATACCACTATCTACTTGTGTTTCGCATTCTTCGAAAATAAAGTTACTACATTCTTCAAAATTTGCATCACATCTTTGGTTTAAAACAAGTTCACGATTTTCATTTGTTAGTAGTAAAGAGTTTCCATCTATATACTCAACTTTCCAATCATAATTGAAAAAATCACCAGTTTCATCAGCATTAATTAGATTAATATTTATATGTAATTCATGTTCAATTATAAATACAGTCCAGGATCCATTAAATAATATACCATCCATAGTAAAGTTTGTAGCACCATCTTCTTCTATAAATATTCCACCTAAATATGTGTTATCATAATTATAGCTATATCCAACTTTCAAAACACAGTTTTGTATTAGTGTGCTACACTCTAAAATTAACTCCTCATCTAAACAATAATCAATTGCGTCTTTTAATTCCTCCTTAGTATTAATAATAACTTCATCTCCAGAGAGTAAAGTACTTGTAATTGGAAAACTAATACTTATACTATATGTTAGGTCTATAGCTTCTAAAAAAGTACTAAACTGTGTATCATCTTCAATAACTGAAGTTGAGATATATTCATTTGTTTCATTAAAAGTATAAATGGTTAAAGGGTATATAAAATTTATACAAGCAATGCTTAATTCTGGTTGTTCTTCGTCTGTTGCAATTTCTACGAGGTATTGAAACAAATCTGAATCTGCTTCAATAATTTCTACCGTATTATATTTAGGATCAGAATTGGTTATTATTTTGTCATCTGCATCATCAGAACATGAAGTTGTAAAAATTAATAATAATAGGAATGTGAGTTTGAGAATTTTCATAGTTAGTAGTTTTAAGTTTTTTACTTAGCCACAATAACCATGCCCGAAAAGTGGAGTATTTTAAATAAATCAATTATTTATACTAAAGTAAAAAGCCCATTAAAATAATTTAATGGGCTTTTTAATATCCTAACAAAGTAGTAGCTTAATCTTTGTTGTTGTCTCTTGGTTTTCTATCGTCACGTCTGTTGTCACGTCCACGATTGTTACCTCTGTTGTCTCTATTGTTGTCTCTAGGGGGTCTTTCCTTAAACCCTTCAGGTTTAGGCAAGATGGCTTTTCTAGATACTTTTTCTTTTTTGGTTCTTGGATCTACTCCAAAGTACTTCACATCAAAAACGTCTCCCATGTTCACCACGTCCGATACGTTTTCTGTACGTTCCCAAGCCAATTCACTTACGTGTAACAAGACTTCGTTTCCTGGAGCTTCAGTATATTCCACTACGGCACCAAAATCAAGCATTTTAATGACTTTTACTTCGTAAATGCTTCCAACTTCCGGTTTGAACAATAAAGCATCTATTTTTGCCAAAACAGCATCAATACCATCTTGATTGGTACCTAAAATCTCCACAATACCTTCTTCGGTTTCTGGATCTTCATTGATAACAATGGTTGTTTTGGTTTCTTTTTGTAATTCCTGAATAACTTTTCCACCAGGACCAATAAGGGCTCCAATAAATTCGTTTGGAATTCTTCTGGTTATCATTTTAGGAGCATGTGCTTTTACATCGGCATTAGGTTGTGCTATGGTTTCCACCAATTTATCAAGAATATGTAAACGTCCTTCCCTTGCTTGTTTTAAAGCTTTAACAAGAATTTCGTACGATAAGCCTTTTACTTTGATATCCATTTGGCAAGCTGTGATTCCATCTGCAGTTCCTGTTACTTTAAAATCCATATCGCCTAAATGATCTTCATCACCTAAAATATCAGATAAAACAGCATATTTGTCGCCTTCAGAAATTAATCCCATGGCAATACCAGAAACGGGTTTTTTTAATTGCACTCCAGCATCCATAAGTGCCATAGTACCAGAACAAACCGTTGCCATAGAAGACGACCCGTTACTTTCCAATACTTCACTAACCACACGCACTGTGTATGGGCAATCTTCTGGAACCATGCCTTTTAAGGCACGTTGTGCTAAGTTACCATGTCCAACTTCACGTCTAGAGGTACCACGTATAGGTCTTGCTTCCCCTGTTGAGAATGGCGGGAAGTTGTAGTGTAAATAAAAACGTTCTTCGCCTTCAAAAGACGGCATGTCTATTTGGTTGGCTTCCCTACTGGTTCCTAAGGTAACAGTTGCTAAGGCTTGTGTTTCCCCACGAGTAAAAATAGCAGAACCATGTGTTGATGGTAAATAATCCACTTCGCACCAAATAGGTCTAATGTCTGTGGTTTTACGTCCATCCAAACGCAATCCTTCGTTTAGGGTTAGGTCTCTAATGGCAGCTTTTTCGGCTTTACTGTAATATTTGGAAATTAAACCACCCAAATCTTCCAGTTCTTCTTCAGAAAACGTGGCTTTTATTTCCTCTTTAATTTCAGCAAAGGCTGTGCTTCTTTCGTGTTTGGAAGAACCTGCTTTGGCTACAGCATATACTTTATCGTAAGCCATCTCGTGAATTTTCTTTGCCAAGTCTTCATCTTCTCTTTCTGGCTCGTATTCACGTGTTTCTTTTTTGCCAACAGCTTCAGCTAATTTTACCTGAGCAGCACATTGTACTTTAATGGCTTCATGAGCAAATTTAATGGCTTCTGCCATTTCTTCTTCAGAAATCTCATCCATTTCACCTTCAACCATCATTACTGAATCGGCCGATGCACCTATCATCATGTCTATATCAGATTCCAATAATTGGGACTGAGTAGGGTTGATGATAAACTCACCATTGATACGTCCAACCCTTGCTTCAGAAATTGGTGTTTCAAAAGGAATATCGGATAACTGAATGGCTGCAGAAGCTGCCAATCCAGCCATGGCGTCTGGCATAACATCATCGTCATGAGACATTAATTGAATCATGACTTGGGTTTCTGCATGATAATCTTTAGGGAATAATGGACGTAATACCCTGTCCACTAAACGCATGGTCAATACTTCGCCATCACTTGGTCTTGCTTCTCTTTTGAAGAATCCTCCAGGATAACGTCCTGCAGCTGCAAATTTTTCGCGATAATCTACCGTTAAAGGTAAGAAGTCCACGTCGCTTTGTTGGTAATTGGAAACAACTGTACATAACAACATACATTTTCCTGATTGAACAACTACCGAACCATGAGCCTGTTTGGCTAATTTTCCGGTTTCGATGGAGATTTCTCTGCCATCGCCAAGGTCTATGACCTCTTTAAAAACTTTTGGAATCATAAATTTTTTAATTCTAATTAAACAATGGTCTCCGCCATACTGGACGGACAGGGTTGTGTTGTTGTAGTAGTAGAAAATGGCATGTAATGCCTGACCAATGAAAAACTATGAATAGCTTCTTATTTACGTATGTTAGACTCTTACGTATGAGTTATTTTAAAACAAAAAAGAGGCGCGAAGCCTCTTAATAATGTGATTATTTTCTTAATCCTAATTCTTTAACAATGGCACGATATCTCAAGATATCCTTTTTAGTTAAATAGTCAAGTAATGCACGACGCTTACCTACCAGTTTTACTAACGAACGCTCTGTGTTGTAATCTTTACGATTGTTTTTTAGGTGTTCGGTTAAGTGGTTAATTCTGTGCGTAAATAACGCAATTTGACCTTCTGCAGTACCAGTATCGTTCTTCCCTTTACCGTGTTTTGCGAAAATCTCTTCTTTTACTTCTTTAGTTAAATACATTCCAATATTATTTTAAATGATTTTTATGTATGGCCCAATTACAGTTGGACAGTGATGAAAGTTTTTCTTTCAAGCTGCAAATATACTACTTTTTCACTAATTGCAATCTTTTGTAAATATTTTATTTTGAGGGGATTCATAATTTTTTAACAAAAATCACGTTTTAACAACATCTTAACCTTAAAAAAAACAATTATGAAAACCATGAAATTAAAAACCAAAACCCTTTTAAGTCTTTTGTTTTTAGGGCTTTTATTTACGGCTTGTACTGATAATGAATCTACTGAGCCGGTTTCTCAAGAAGAGGACCTTACCGAAATGGTACAATCTACTGAAATGGACCAAATTTCTGCATCCTTGGAAGATGTCATTATTGAAATATATGAAGATCAGGAAAGCACAGAAGCAAAAGGGATTATGAACTCCAGAACAGCTTTTGATACTTGTGTGACTGTGAGCCTGGATATGGAACAAAACTTTAGGCAGTTGACCGTTGACTTTGCTGAAGGTGGCTGCATCATTAGAGGCCATCTTTATGAAGGGCAAATAGTTATTACCTATGAGCGCGATCCACAAGCGCAAAACATTTTCTTAGGATATGTTTTAAACAACTTTTATTTTGATAACAAACATGTTATGGGGAACAATTCCATTTTAAAGGAACTTTCCAACGATCAAGGTAATCCTCAGTTTACCCATACGGTTGATTTAACGGTTGTTTGGCCAAATGGCATGCAAGCTTCCAGGGAAGGGCAGATTGTTAGGGAGTGGATTGAAGGATTTGATACAGGTGTTTTTACCGACAATGTATTTGAGTTTACAGGTTATTGGAATGCAAGTTTTGTAAATGGAGGCTCTTATTCTTATGAGATTATTCTGCCATTGCGTCGTGAGGTAACTTGCTATCATATTGTAAGTGGTTCCATAGATGTGGAACGCACATTTTTTGGAGGCGTGTTAGACTATGGGGAAGGAGCCTGTGATAACTTAGCAACTTTCACCTTTACAGATGGTACTGAAATTGATATAGTTTTAAACTGATAAAGTTTTTTTTCATAAAGCAAAAAAATGCGACCACTATGGGTCGCATTTTTTATTTCATATCAAGCTTGTTTATTCCCTTATAGGTTGATTGGTAATCAAGTCAATATATAGATTTACTTTGCTTTTTAAATGTTTTCTGTGTGTTATAAAGTCCAAGAAACCGTGTTCCAGTAAAAATTCAGAGGTTTGAAAGCCTTCCGGTAGTTCTTGTCCAGTGGTATCTTTTACAACACGTGGTCCTGCAAAACCAATCAAGGCTCCAGGTTCGCTAATATTGATATCGCCCAACATGGCAAAGGAAGCTGTGGTTCCACCAGTTGTTGGATCTGTACACAATGAGATGTAAGGGATTCCAGCATCTGCCAGTTGCGCTAATTTAACTGAAGTTTTGGCCAGTTGCATTAAGGATAAAGCTGCTTCCATCATTCTGGCACCTCCAGATTTGGAGATAATCATGAAAGGGATTTTCTTTTTTAGGGAATAGTCTGCTGCACGAGCAATCTTTTCGCCAACCACAGAACCCATGGAACCACCAATAAACGAAAAATCCATACAAGCAACAACCAAATCTTTTCCTTTGGATTTTCCAACGGCTGTCCTTACGGCATCTTTTAATTTGGTTTTCTCCATCGCCGCTTTTAAACGGTCTGGATATTTTTTTGTGTCCTCGAATTTTAAAGGGTCTTTGGATTCCAATTTAGGATCCAGTTCCTTAAATTTATTGTCATCGAACAAAATTTCAAAATATTCCTTACTCCCAATTCTTACGTGGTAACCATCTTCTGGGCTCACATAAAAATTTTGTTCCAATTCTTTGGTATCTACTATTTTTCCAGTAGGGGATTTATACCACAAACCTTTAGGGGTGTCCTTTTTTTGTTCGGTTGTGGTTTGAATTCCTTTTTCTTTTCTTTTAAACCAAGACATATCGATTAACGATTTTAGATTTTAAGTACCGATTTTAAAAGTTTGGATAAAACCGATTCGTGTTAAGCTAGACCACAAAATTATAGTTTTGTTTTTAATAATGTGGAAACACTTATATTTTTTTATAAAGTATTTACATTGTTTAAATCTTCGAAAGCCTTTTTTAAACGTTCTACAAAGGTGTTTTCGCCTTTACGTAACCAAACTCTTGGGTCGTAATATTTTTTATTTGGAACATCGTCTCCTTCAGGATTTCCAATTTGTGATTGCAGATACGATTCTTTTTCTTTCATATAATCCCTAACCCCAGACATGAAAGCGTATTGCATGTCTGTGTCTATATTCATTTTAATCACACCATAGCTTATGGCTTCACGAATTTCCTCAACTGAAGATCCAGACCCACCATGAAAAACAAAATCAATATGGTTATGGCCTACACCAAACTTTTTTGAAACGTATTCTTGAGAGTTTTTAAGGATTTTAGGTGTTAATTTTACATTTCCAGGCTTATACACACCATGTACATTGCCAAAGGCAGCAGCAATGGTAAATTGCTTGCTTATTTTGCTTAATTCTTCATAGGCATAAGCTACTTCTTCTGGTTGTGTGTAAAGTTTGGAATCGTCCACATCTGTGTTGTCCACACCATCTTCTTCGCCACCAGTAATTCCTAGTTCTATCTCCAAGGTCATTCCCATCTTGCTCATTCTGGACAGGTAAGATTTGCAGATTTCTATGTTTTCTTCAATAGGTTCTTCACTTAAATCAATCATGTGAGAACTGTATAACGGTTTTCCGGTTTCTTTAAAATGTTGTTCGCTGGCATCCAGCAATCCATCAATCCAAGGCAACAGTTTTTTAGCACAATGGTCTGTATGTAAAATAACAGGAACTCCGTAAGCTTCTGCCATTAAATGGATGTGCTTGGCTCCTGCAATGCAACCTGCAATGGCGGCTTTTTGGTTTTCATTGCTCAATCCTTTACCTGCATTAAAAACACCACCACCATTAGAAAACTGGATAATAACTGGTGCATTTAAATCCCTTGCAGTTTCCAAAACACCATTGATGCTGTTGGAGCCTACTACGTTTACAGCTGGTAAAGCAAAGCCTTTTTCTTTTGCCAGTTTAAATATATCTTGAACTTCTTGTCCTGTTGCAACTCCAGGTTTAATGTTGTGAGCCATAATTATATAGTTATAAAGTTTGAAACTACAAAAATAAGAAAATTAAATAGCTTAGAACGGGTAATTGATACCTATGTTATAAACAGCGTTTGAAAAATTGTAATCGTTAAACCATCTATTGTTTTCAGGATAAGACGGATCGTAGGTTTTAAAGCCTATATCGAAACGGAACACAGCAAAGCCAAAATCGTATCTTAAGCCAAAACCTGAACCAATGGCAATATCTTTCAAGGATGCAAAATTGGTGAAGGTGGCCTTTGGGTCTGTAACATCATCAAAAACGTTCCAAATATTTCCTGTATCGATAAACAGGGCTCCATTGAATTTTTCGAAGATGTTAAAGCGATGTTCAATATTAAAAGCGAGTTTAAGGTTGGCTTCATTAAATTCGTCGTTACTGTCTAAACTTCCTGGCCCAAGACTGTAAGCGGTCCAAGCACGATTGTCGTTTGTACCACCTGCAAAGAAACTCTTGGAAAAGGGAATGTTTGTGGAATTGCCATAAGGAATGGCTATTCCGGCAAAACTGCGTAGGGCCAAAACGTTTTTCTTGCCCAAGTCCCAATGTTTAATATAATCGAATTCTGTTTTAATATATTGTGAGTATGCTACATTGAACATTTCGTATTGACCAGCATCGTTTTTTGGTAAATTTCCAATTTTGGAAATGGCAGAAAACAAGTTTCCAGCCAATTCTATCTTAAACCTAAAGATGGAAAACGTTTCGTCATACAAGTTTTCCCTGTTGTCTCTGGTGAAATTAAAATTGGTGGCGAAGATCAGGTTGTCTTCAGTAAGCCTTATTTTTCTTTCGTTTATGGAATATACATCGTCATATTCTGAGTCTCCAGGTTGCAAGGAGGTGTTGCCAGTAAGCACATCGTTTATAAACGCATCGGTTTGGTTGGGATATGTTAAGTCTTCTCCATTGTTATAACCGATGTCTTTAGAGATGTCGTTTAAGGCATCGTAAGAATTACCATAAATACCAAAATAATTGTTTGGGTTTAAGTTTTTAACAAACTGAATGTTGAATAAATCCAATCTGTTGGTCACTAAATTAGAAGGGTACCATTTATAATTAAAAATTCCAGAAACCGTTTGTTTGTCCAGACCAACATTGGTTTGACTGGACGTAGAGATTGAAATCCTGGTACTAGGAAACATGGTTTTAGGAATGATTTTTTCGGTATTAAATGGAAAAAACAATCTTGGGATAGTAAGTTTTAAATCGACACCAAGTTCGTTGATGTCAAAAAAGGGATCGTTTTCGTCTCCACCATCCTTTGAAGCGCCAATAGAACCAAAAGCCGATAATTCCAAGGTTTCGGCGCCTCTAAAAACATTACGCATGAGCAGACTTGGGTTAAATGCTAAACCAATGGATTGAATGTTGCTTTGAGACACTTCTGCACTAAAGTTTAAACCAAACTTTTTATAGGGAGTCAGTAAAATGTTGGCAGTGAGTGTGGTGTCTGGATTTTCAACATAGTCTATGCTTGGATGCTTAAACGTCTGTAAATTGTTAATATGTCTATAGGTATTGGATCTGTCTTTGTCCCTAAACACATCTCCAGGAGTTATAAAAATGGCATCAGTTATGGCTTTGGGCTTGAAGCGCATTTTGCCAAAACTATACAGGTTGAAATTTTTAAAGTTGGTGGAATCCACAATTTCCAAGTCTTTGTTTTCATAAGAAAAATCCGTGAAAACATTGACTTCTTTAATTTTGTAAATTTTAAAAGGTTCTTTATAGGTGGAATCTTCGGTTCTAACAGACCTGTTTAAAATTTGCAATTCTACCTGTACTTTATTGTTGGTATTGATGGTGTCCATATCAAAATACACATAATCCTGACTAAAATGGTACACACCAGAATTCCTTAAGTCTTTTGTAATCCTGTCTTTTTCGTTGGCAAATGTAGCTGTTCTATATTGCTCGTTTTTTTTAATAAACGATTGCTTTTCGCTTACTTTATAGATGGAGTCTACTACTGGAGAGGCTATTTTTGTGGTAAGGGAATCTATAATATAGGGTTTGCCGGTTTTTACAAAATAGCTTACTGTGGCTTTTTTGTTTTCCAAGGTATCGGTTTTTGAGGTGGCATCTACATTAAACCAGCCATTGTTAAAATAGTAAGCTTCCAGTTGTTTTTCAGATTTTTCAATCTTTTCCTTATTGACAATTACTGGAGCCTCACCTGTGGTTTTAAGCCAATTGTTAAAACCAATTCTGGCCTCGATATATTTGTCCAATTGTTTTTTGGAAAGAAAACGTTCAAGCCTTTTTCTTTTTTTTGGTTTGGAGTCTATATTGGCATTAACTATAGAATCGATATTGGGTCTGGCTGCATTGTAAATATAGAGCCTTAAAGGTATGTTGATGATTTTTTTGTTGCGTTGCTGAAACAACAAGTTGTTAATACGTTCTGTATTGTTCTTTTTACCGTTAACATAAATGGAGTTTTCTACAAGTAAGTGCTTGTCTTCAGGAACTCTTTTTACAGAATTACAAGAATACAAAAAACCAGTAATTACAATAAATAATACTATTTTTGAGAATTGTAGTTTCAAATACAAATAAATTAACTAGTAATAAAAGAGTTGGTGTTTTTTTAGAGTAATTTTCAGTTGCTCCAATCAAACTCAAAAATACATTATTTCAATTGAAAAATATATTTAAATAAGTTTGAATGTTATCTAAAAGTCAAATAAAAACAATAACGAGTTTAAAACAAAAAAAATACCGACTACAACAGGGATTATTTGTTGCCGAAGGTGTTAAGACCATTAACGAATTGCTCGCGTCCCAATTTAGTTTACAACAGTTATACACAACCAATTCCTTCAAAATTGATGCCAATCTGGAAACGGTTGTTTCTGAAAAGGAATTGAAAAAAATAAGCTTTTTAAAGACTCCAAATACTGCTTTGGCCATTTTTAAAATTCCAGAACCCAAAGCCATCAATACCAATCAACTATTGGTAGCATTGGACAATGTACGTGATCCGGGAAACTTAGGGACCATTATTAGGCTATGCGATTGGTTTGGCAT
>NZ_CAXATZ010000037.1:0-23603 GCF_963971605.1 uncultured Xanthomarina sp. | reverse complement strand
ATGGCGCCGTAAAAACAGAAAAAGACTTGGTGTTCCAACCAGAACATGGTGTAAAGATTAGAGGTTCGGTCAATTCAAAAAACAAAGACCTGTCCAAGTATAAGGTGATGCTATCTTCAATCGAAAACAACATCCTGCTTGTTGAACCTTTGAAAGGTGAAAAACAATTTGAGTTTGACAGCCTGATGTTAGCGCATCCTACCAAATATAAATTGGCTCTTCTAAACGAGAAAGGGCAAATTGAAAAAGCCCATTTCTATATTTACAAAAATTATAACACTTATCGTCCAGATAGTTTGTTAACCAAATCCATTCCCTCCTACAAAAACATTGGATTTGAAACCGTTTATAACCTAGAAGATGAATATGCCCCTTTATTAAAGGACGAAGAAGTTTTAGATGAAGTTTTAATAAAGTCTAAAATAGAATCTGATAAAGAAATCTTGAAAGAAAGAATTGAAGATAAAGTAAGATCAAAAGGCTTTACTAATGTCTACATACCAGACGAAAAAACCTTTGCTGGTGCTGATGTAATATTCTATTTAAGAACACTTCCAGGAGTTTATGTGTTTCAGACAGACGCAATTAGTGTATACATATTAAACACAAGAGGAAGAAAAAGTTTTAAGGAAAACCCAGTCCTTTTCCTTATTTACCTAGACGAGATACCTTTAAACGATCATTCTTTGTTAATAGGTTTGCAAATGTTCGATATAGCTTCTGTAACTATAAACTCAAGTGGCGCTGGACATGGAATTCGTGGTACTGGTGGAGTTATCAATATTTACAGTAAAACAGGTCAACTAATGAAGGGGCTTGGTGATACTGGAAACCGGGATGTTCAAATTAGCGAAACCGAGTTTGGCTTTAGTCTGCCAACAGAAACTTTTAAAAATGCTGAAATTTATTATCCAAATCAATCTTCTGAAGAATTATATAGCAGCATAGATTGGGTGCCAAATTTTTATTTAAACTCCAAAACACCTAATTATTTAACCATTAGCACAAAAAAACACCAAAACATCAAACTGTTTATCAATGGCATGAATGCCAATGGCCAATTGGTCTATAAAATGGTAACTATAAATAAGGAATCCAATTAGGTTAAATATTGCTCTAAATTCAAGCTATTAATAGCTCCATGTGATGCATGGGCAACCACTACTCCATTTTTAACAATGAGTAATTGTGGAGATTCGTGCATCACTTGAAACTTGTAGCCTGTTTCGTTGGAAACATCCCGATGATTCAATAAATCCAAATAATACAGATCCAAATCCGATTCTGTCAAGTTATAAGAGGCTACAAATTGCTTTAAAACCATTCTACTGATACCACATCGTGTAGAATGTTTGAAAATGACCTGTGTTTTGGTTTTTGATTTATTTTCAATGTCTTTTAATTGATCTACTTGTGTTAATGTCAGCCAAGGCAACACCTTTTCTTCTTTATCTTCTGAAGAACCACTAAATATATTACTTAAAAATCCCATAAATTAAAATTTTGTCGTTTCCCAAACCTTTCAGTAGGCCATTAAGAATGGGAATCTAATTATTATTTCGTCTCAGTCGAAGCGAATAACAAAATCTTACAAACTGACTAAAAGTCATGCAAACACAGTGTTTTCAAGACATTTTGTCTTGCTTTGTGTATTGGTAAGATAATTGACTTATACAGAATGTAAACATAAAAAAACCTATTAACTTGTCAACAAGAACAACAAAGAAGAACAAATTAAGATTCCTCTTGTATTCCCAAACGACAATTAACTGAAAATAATATGAATTTAAATAATTATACCATAAAATCGCAGGAAGCCATTCAGCATGCACAACAGCTTGCTCAAGGCTATGGTCATCAACAAATAGAAAATGAGCACCTTTTTAAGGCCATTTCTGAAGTTGATGAAAACGTCATGCCATTTATCTTAAAAAAACTGAATATTAACATCCCTGTTTTACATCAAGCTTTGGAAAAACAATTGGAAAGCTTCGCCAAAGTGTCTGGTGGAGACATCATGCTATCTCGAGAAGCTGGCAAAACACTCAATGAGGCTGCTATTGTTGCAAAAAAAATGAAAGATGATTATGTGTCCATTGAACATCTAATCTTGGCCATTTTTAAATCCAACAGCAAAATTGCTCAAATGCTAAAAGACCAAGGAGCAACAGAAAAAGCATTATTGGCAAGCATTGAAGAGTTAAGAAAAGGAGATCGTGTCACTTCCCAAAGTCAGGAAGACACATATAATTCCTTAAACAAATATGCCAAAAACCTTAACCAATTGGCTAAAGACGGTAAATTGGACCCAGTGATTGGGAGAGACGAAGAAATACGTAGAATTCTTCAAATTTTATCCAGAAGAACCAAAAACAATCCCATTTTGGTTGGTGAACCAGGTACTGGAAAAACAGCTATTGCTGAAGGTTTGGCACATAGGATTGTAGATGGTGATATTCCAGAAAACCTAAAGGAAAAACAAATTTTTGCTTTAGATATGGGAGCTTTAATTGCAGGTGCAAAATATAAAGGTGAATTTGAAGAACGTTTAAAAGCTGTCATCAAAGAGGTTACAGAAAGCAATGGAGACATCGTACTGTTTATTGATGAAATCCATACACTTGTAGGAGCTGGTAGTGGACAAGGCGCTATGGATGCTGCCAATATTTTAAAACCTGCTTTGGCACGTGGAGAACTTAGAGCCATTGGTGCAACCACTTTAGACGAGTATCAAAAATACTTTGAAAAAGATAAAGCCCTGGAAAGACGTTTTCAAAAAGTGATGGTTAACGAACCAGATACCGAAAGTGCCATATCCATATTGCGTGGTATTAAGGAAAAATATGAAACACACCATAAAGTGCGTATAAAAGACGATGCCATTATTGGTGCAGTGGAATTATCCGAACGCTATATCACAAACCGTTTTCTTCCAGACAAAGCCATAGACCTTATGGACGAGGCTGCTTCAAAATTGCGCATGGAAATCAACTCCAAACCAGAAGAATTGGATGTCCTGGATAGAAAAATCATGCAGTTGGAAATTGAAATAGAAGCCATTAAGCGCGAAAAGGATGAATCCAAGCTTAAAACCTTAAGATCGGATTTGGCCAATTTAAAAGAAGAGCGCAACGAGATCAATGCCAAATGGAAAAGTGAAAAAGAAGTGGTTGACAACATTCAAACCACCAAAGCAAATATTGAAGAATACAAATTAGAAGCAGAACGTGCAGAGCGCGAAGGAGACTATGGAAAAGTTGCCGAAATACGCTATGGAAAAATAAAAGAAGCACAAGAAACATTAGAGAAACTTCAAAAAGAGTTACAAGAAAACCAATCAGACAGCTCGTTAATTAAAGAAGAAGTTACCTATGATGATATTGCAGAGGTTGTGGCCAAATGGACTGGAATCCCAGTTACAAAAATGCTACAAAGTGAACGTGAAAAACTATTGAAGCTGGAAGACGAACTGCACAAACGTGTGGTTGGACAAGATGAAGCCATAGCTGCTGTTAGTGATGCCGTAAGACGCTCCAGAGCTGGTTTGCAAAACGCACAGAAACCAATTGGTACCTTTTTGTTTTTAGGAACCACTGGTGTTGGTAAAACCGAATTGGCCAAAGCACTGGCAGAATATTTGTTTAACGATGAGAATGCCATGACCAGAATAGACATGAGTGAATATCAAGAACGCCATGCTGTTAGCCGATTGGTTGGAGCTCCTCCAGGATATGTAGGTTACGATGAAGGTGGTCAACTTACAGAAGCTGTAAGAAGAAAGCCTTATTCTGTAGTGTTATTGGACGAAATTGAAAAAGCACATCCAGATACCTTCAATATCCTTTTGCAAGTATTGGATGAAGGAAGGTTAACAGACAACAAAGGTCGTGTGGCAGACTTTAAAAACACCATTATTATCATGACTTCAAACATTGGAAGCCATATCATACAGGAACGTTTTGACGCCACAAAAGACATAGACTCTGCTATTGAAGCTGCGAAAGTTGACGTCTTGGCCTTGTTAAAACAAAGTGTAAGACCAGAGTTCTTAAACAGAATTGACGACACCATTATGTTTACTCCTTTAACCAAAGCCAACATTAAAGATATTGTTGGATTGCAATTGAAAGGTTTAACAAAAATGCTGGCACAGCAAAACATAACGTTTGATGCCACTGAAGAAGCTATAAAATATTTAGCGGAAAAAGGATACCATCCGGAGTATGGTGCCAGACCAGTAAAAAGAGTCATTCAAAAAGAAGTTTTAAACGAATTGAGTAAAGAAATACTTGCTGGAAAAGTAACCACAGACAGTATTATTTTATTGGATGCGTTCGACGATAAATTAGTTTTTAGAAACCAAACGAACATGGTTGAAGAAAACTATTAAAAACATAAGTTTTTCATATAGTTAGTTAGTTGAAAAAGCAACGTAAATCTTTAAAAAGAGACACGTTGCTTTTTGTTTTTATAATAAAACCGAATTTTATTTGGTCACCAATCTTTTAGTACCTATTTTCTTACCATCCACATAAAGCGTATAATAATAAATTGCAGATTGTAAATTTGATTTAGACAAATCCAAAGTACCTTCTTCCCCAAATGTTGTTATAGGGAAGTTGTAGATAACTTGTCCCAAAGAAGAAGTCACTACAATTTTAGCCGAATGATGCTTAACAGGAATAAAATACTTGATACTGGTTGTAGACTGAAATGGATTAGGCACATTTTGGTTTAAACGAATATTATTTTCAGTTTGCCCTTGCTCCATGATCCCTAAGGTACCACCACAGGCACAAGCCTCAATAGCTGTTACTCGAGCCAACAAATCGTCTATTTGCGCTTGTTGTGCTACATTTTCAGCTTCTAAATCTGCTAATATTGGAGCGAGATCCACATTTACAGACGTTCCTCCTTCAATGGTAACAATTAAAGTAGATCCAGATAATGAAGCAGATGTTAAATTTTGATTGTCTTGAGAAGGATTCACCCACTCTGTCCCGTTCCAGTAGTATGTCACGTTTTCATCTGTATCATAAACCATCATTCCAGCTACTGCTCCACCAGATAATGTGGCTCTTTGCGCCGTAGTCAACCTGTTTAATATCAAGCCTTTGTCTGTAGCTGAAAGATCCAAAGACGCATTCAAATTTGGGTTTTGCGTCCCTAAACCAATGGTTCCTGTAGCTGCAATAAATAATGAGTTATTAGGAGCTCCAGGCTTAATCTTAAAGGGCAATAAACTTCCGTTTGTTACATCCCTAACAAAAAAGTTTGTTTCGTTTCCTGCAACATCCCATGTTTGGGCTGTCCAGCCACTTGCTCCGTTTTGTTCTAAACGTAAAGTTGGTGAATCTCCATCTGTCACTTGTAATTCAACAACTGGAGTATCTGTACCTAAACCTACATTTCCACTATTTCCAACATACAAGGCATTGGCACCAGCTCCTGCCAATATTCTAAATGGCATATTTAAAGCTGTAGCATCTGTCACTCCAAAATAGTTAAGACCTCCATTGCCTGTGTCGTTAATGGTAATTTCCCAATCATTTGAAGGGAATGACCCTGAATTACTAGTATCGTCAAATGCTATACGTAAGTTGTTTTCCATTAGTCTTATGGTATGAAACCCGAAATTTGGAGCATCTGGACAATCTATTCCTATACATTCACTTCCTTTTACAATAAGATCTTCATTATATACAAACTCGTTAACAGGAATGTCGGAATCAGAAATTTGCGCTTGAATGGTTACACTAAAACATAATGCAAAAAATAAAAAGTAATAGTTTAAATGTTTCATAAGATATAATTTATTGATTAATAGCGCTTGAAGATACTTTATATATTATAAATTAAGCTATACCACAGATAAAATACATGTTTTTTAGCTAATGTGACTCCTGGAAACCTACTGGTGTTTACAAAAAAAATAAAAAAACAATCGTTTTCCTGACTTAATATTATTGTATGGGCTTTAAAATAAGATGACACTTAGGTTGTATTAGATTGATTGGCTTTCTGGTTACAACAACCTATTTAAAATCCTTGATTTTTAACACTTAAAAAAAAATCATAACTTAGTATCAAAACCATTTACTTTAAACCTTTTACAATGGGAATGCTACATTATTACAACTATCCAGAAACCGAAATTTTTGTTTTTGATGAATATTTAATTTGTCAAATACGTGAAGGCGCAGAAATTCATCCGGAATACAACAACAAGCTAAACGAAGTGATACAAAAGCACTTTTCTGGAAAAAACATGGTGTATATTTCCAATCGCGTGAACTCTTATTCCGTAAATCCACTAACATACGTACATACAGAAAAAATCCCTAACCTCTTGGCCATTGCCATGATAACAGAAACCGAATTGATGAAAAAAAACGCAAAGTTTGAACGTGATTTTTTTGACAAACCTTATGAAATTTTCGACAACCTTAGCAAAGCCATAGAATGGGCTCATACCATAGTTAAAAATTCCAATTAATATATGAATTAAAAAAAGCGGCCCATTTCCAGACAGCTTTTCTTAAGTAAATTATAGTTAGTTTATTAAAATTTTCTTCCAACACCAACACCAACAATAAAAGGATTGATATCTACTTCAACAGGCAACACAGCTGCTCCTGTGTTCACATCCACATCTGTAGAAAGCAATAGTTGTTTTAAATCCAGGTTTAAGAACCATTTGTCATTCAAGTTATAATCCACACCTGCTTGAAACGAAAAGCCAAAGGAGTTTTCGTAGTCCATATCTGCAACATCACCTTCATCTACACCATAAAAGATGGTATAATTAACACCTGCTCCAACATAAGGTTTAAAATCTCCTGCATAAAAATGGTATTGTAAATTTAAGGTTGGAGGCAATAACCATACGTGCCCTAAATCAACATCTTCAACATCCACATTGTGTTTGGTTGTTCCTAATATTAACTCGGCAGCAATATTTTTGGTAAAGAAATACGTAAAATCCAATTCAGGAACTACAGATGTAGAAATATCAACATCTGCTCCATCAATATTGTCACCTGGAGAAGGGATAACCGTAATTACACGAAAACGCGCTTGCCATTTACTGTAATCTTGAGAGCTTGAACTGGTTTCTTGTGCTTGGGCATTAAAAACAAATAAAAAAGCAATTAATGCGCTAAAAAATATTTTTTTCATTGGGTAAACTATTTAATTATTATTTACCTCAAAAATACCCTCTAAATCCGTCTTAAATGCTGACAAAAGTCATGTTCTGGAATTAATTTTCCTAATGAACTTACAATCACAAGTCTCCATCAAAATTAATCTTTAAATAAGTCCAATTTGCCATACAAATTGTCGTTTTTTTAGGTTCATTTATAAAATACGGAATTAAAACTCATAAATATTTAATAATTTTTTAGAATGCATGTTGTTAATATAACAGTTAATCGTATTTTTGTTACCACTTAACCTATAAATACATAATTATGTCCATTAATCAATACATAGACCATACCCTCTTAAAACCTACTACCACCAAAACTGATATTAAAGTCCTGTGTGATGAAGCCAAAGAATACAGATTTTACTCTGTTTGCGTGAATAGTTATTATGTATCACTTGCAAAACATTTATTAACCAGAAGCAATGTGAAAGTATGTTCTGTGGTTGGTTTTCCATTAGGAGCCATGAGTACCGACGCTAAAGTGTTTGAGGCCAAAAAAGCTGTAGAGGATGGTGCAGATGAAATAGATATGGTAATAAACATAGGCATGCTTAAAAGCAAGAATTTTGTTGCCGTTTACAAAGATATATGTGATGTAAAAATAGCAATAGGGAACACGCCTTTAAAAGTTATTTTGGAAATAAGTGAACTGTCTAAAAACGAAATTATCAGAGCTTGCCAGATTTGTTTGGATGCCAAAGCCGATTTTATTAAAACCTCAACCGGATTTTCTAAAAGTGGCGCTACCTTAACAGCTGTTAAGATGATTAAAAAAACTATTAAAAACAAAGCTAAAATAAAAGCTTCTGGTGGCATTAAAGACCACGAAACAGCTTTAAAATATATTGACGCAGGAGCAGATAGAATAGGTACCTCCTCTGGAATCAATATTGTAACAGAGAAAAAATCCACTGTTGAAAATACCGACTATTAAAACTAAAACCAACATGTTATGAGCGTACATATTGAAGCAAAAAAAGGAGAGATTGCAGAAACCATATTGTTACCAGGAGATCCTTTACGAGCCAAATGGATAGCAGAAACTTTTTTAGACAACCCTGTTTGCTTTAATAGAGTACGTGGCATGTTAGGATATACAGGTACATATAATGGCAAGCCTGTTTCTGTTATGGGAACTGGAATGGGAGTTCCAAGCATTTCCATCTACGCGCACGAATTAATAACCGAATATGGCGTTAAAAACCTAATTAGGGTTGGTAGTTCTGGCTCTTACCAAAAGCACATAAAAATTAGGGATATTGTTTTGGCTATGGCAGCCTCTTCCAACTCTGGTGTGAACGAATTACGTTTTGGTGGTGCAGATTATGCGCCTACGGCCGATTTTGGCTTGTTTCAAAAAGCCGTTGAAATTGCCAAAAAGAAAAACATTCCCTTAAAAGCTGGAAATGTCTTTACTTCCGATGAATTTTATGCAGACGATTTTGAATCCTATAAAAAATGGTCCAAATTTGGTGTCCTTTGTGTCGAAATGGAAACTGCTGGCCTTTACACGGTTGCTGCCAAGCACAATGTAAATGCACTCACCATATTAACCATTTCCGATTCTTTGGTAACTGGCGAACGTACCACAAGCAAGGAACGTGAAACCACTTTTAAAGAAATGGTTGACATTGCCTTGGAATTGGCTTAATGGGTTCTTGAAATAATATTATATTTGTGTTCATTCCATATCTTATGAAACACATCTCTTTTCTTGTTGTTTGTATGCTATTATGTTTTAGTTGTAATCAACAAGAACAGCCAATTCAAAAAACCGAAAACCCTATCGAAACCACAAGTTTATATTTTATTCGTCATGCTGAAAAGGACAGAAATGATCCTACAAACAAAAATCCACATTTAACCGAAGAAGGAAACGCTAGAGCTGAAAATTGGAACACTGTTTTACAAAACATCCCTTTGGATGCCATTTATTCCACAAATTATCATAGAACCATTGAAACCGCACAACCAACTGCTAGGAAGAATGGGCTGGACATCAACATCTATGATGCAGGTGCCATAGATACCGAAACCTTTTTAAGAGACAATCTTGGCAAGCATGTTTTGATTGTTGGCCATAGTGACACAACCCCTAAATTTGTAAATAGCGTTATTGGCAAGCAAATATATAGCGATATTGATGACAGCAACAACGGAAACATATATATCGTTACCATTACAGGAAACACCATAACCAATATGGTACTTACCATTAACTAACTTTTAAATTAATTCATCAACTTTTCTAATTGATTATTTACCTTTGTATGCTATGCAACAACACGTAAACATAAAAAACAAAAAAGCGAAGTTTCAGTATGAAATACTGGATAAATATACTGCTGGAATTGTTTTAACCGGAACCGAAATAAAATCCATTAGAAACAGTAAGGCTTCAATTGCCGAGAGTTTTTGTGAATTTAACGATCAAGGGGAATTGTTTGTGGTGAACATGACCATAGAAGAATATAAGTATGGTACACATTACAACCACAAACCCAAAGCTACCAGAAAATTACTTTTAAATAAAAAAGAACTCAAAAAACTGGAAAAAGAGGTCAACACTTCTGGATTGACCATTATTCCCTTAAACCTTTTTATAAATGATAGAGGGCTTGCCAAACTGGTTATCGCCTTAGCAAAAGGAAAAAAACTATTCGACAAACGGGAAACCATCAAAGACCGGGAAAACAAAGTAAGGTTGGACAGGATTAAAAAAAGTTTTAATTAAAACTGTTTTCTTTAAACCGGTTAACATAAACATTTAAAACACATTTCCATGAAACGCATCATGCTATTTGTCTTAATGCTTGCTTTCAACATTACCATCAACGCTCAGGAAAGCACAATAAAATACGCCAAAAAAGTTGAAACACTAGACAGTACCATAGAGACGCTTTATGCTGTTATTTCTGGTGAAAAAGGAGAAACAAGGGATTGGGAGCTGTTTAAATATTTGTTCATGCAAAATGCCAAACTAATTCCTACTGGCAAAAATCTGGAGGGTTTTTTTGTGGCAAGATATATGTCGCCTTCAGATTACATTAGCACCTCAGGATCTTGGCTGGAAGAGCATGGTTTTTTTGAAAAAGAAATCCACAGAACCGTAAACACCTTTGGAAACATGACCCATGTTTTCAGCACTTACGAAGCTTACCACAGCGAAGCAGACACAGCACCTTTTATGCGAGGCATTAAAAGCATTCAGCTCCTTTTTGATGGTCATAGATGGTGGGTTGTAAATATTTATTGGTCTCAGGAATCCAAAGAAAATCCGATACCGACAGAATATTTACCAAAAAATTAATTTTTGTCCTCCAATAAAGGCACAAATCTAAATTCACCAAATTCGTGTTTTTCAAATTCCTTGATGCCTTTTCGTATAAATAAAGTCATGATCTGTACCTCGTCACCTACAGGAATTACCAATCGTCCATCGATAGCCAGTTGACTCAACAAAGGTTTTGGCACAAAAGGAGCTCCAGCAGTCACTATAATGCCATTAAAAGGCGCTTCTTCTTTTAATCCTTTGTAGCCATCTCCAAAAATAAGTTTCTTTGGTCTATAACCTAATTTAGGCAAGAATTTGCTTGTTTTTTTATAGAGTTCACGTTGTCTTTCAATGCTAAAAACAGAAGCACCAAGCTCAAGCAAAACAGCTGTTTGGTAACCACTTCCTGTACCAATTTCCAGAATTTTGTCTCCAGGATTTACTTGCAGCAATTCAGATTGAAAAGCTACAGTATAGGGTTGCGAAATAGTTTGATCTGCAGCAATAGGAAAGGCTTTGTCTTGATATGCATGATCCAAAAACCCAGAATCCATAAATACATGTCTTGGAATTCTGCCAATGGCATCCAAGACGTTCTCATCCTTAATGCCTTTAGCCTTAATAGTTTCAACAAGCTGCTGTCGTAATCCTTTATGTTTAAAAGTATCTTTCAATGGTAGGTTCAATTTCAAGGCTAAAATAATTCAATAAGCAACAAGTTCAAAGCATAAATATTTAAATGTTTTTAATTAATGGGATTTAGTTTTTGGAATTTGGGATTTGAAATTCGTAATTTCTAAAAGTAAAATCTTATTTTTGTTGAAAACGTAAAACATGCTAAAAGCTGGAGTTCTAGGTGCTGGTCATCTTGGAAAAATTCATTTAAGGCTTCTCAATCAATCTGAAAAATATGACCTAGTTGGTTTTTATGATTCAGACGAAGCCAATGCTAAAAAAATTGAAGCTGAATTTGGCTATAAATATTTCAATTCTATAGATAATTTAATTGATGCTGTAGATATGGTGGACATTGTTACACCTACGCTTTCGCATTACGAGTGTGCCAAAAAAGCCATCGCCAAAGGCAAACATATTTTTATAGAGAAACCCATTACCAATACGGTTGAAGAAGCAGAACATATTAGGGAGCTTTTGGCACAACACAACATTCGTGGACAAGTGGGCCATGTAGAAAGGTTCAATCCTGCCTATTTAGCTGTAAAAGACCAGATAGTCAACCCCATGTTTATAGAAACCCATAGGTTAGCAGAGTTTAACCCTCGTGGCACAGATGTACCAGTGGTTTTGGATTTAATGATACACGATATTGACATTATTTTAAGTGTGGTAAAATCCAAGGTTAAGAACGTATATGCAAGTGGTGTATCGGTAATTAGCGACACGCCAGATATAGCGAACGCCAGATTGGAATTTGAAAATGGATGCGTTGCCAATTTAACAGCTAGCAGAATTTCATTAAAAAACATGCGTAAATCGCGTTTTTTTCAAAAAGATGCCTATATCTCAGTAGATTTCTTAGAGAAAAAATGCGAAGTGGTCAAAATGAAGGATGCTCCTAAAAATCCTGGAGATTTCGATATGATTTTGCAAAACGCAGAGGGTGTAAAAAAGCAGATATATTTTGACAATCCTGAAATAGCTAACAACAATGCTATTTTAGACGAATTGAATTCTTTTGCTGAAGCTATAAACAATAACAGATCGCCAATAGTTACCCTACATGATGGCACAGAGGCCTTGCGTGTGGCAACCATGATAATTGATCAATTTTAAAAACGTTTACAAGCACAGTATACAGTTTTCACTCAAATTTTAACTTTTAAATATTAATTTTTAATTCAAAACATGAAAAACGTAGCAGTAATAGGAGCTGGAACCATGGGAAATGGGATTGCGCATACTTTTGCACAAAGTGGATTTAAAGTTCAACTTATAGATATTAGTGACGCTTCCTTAAAAAGAGGCATGGATACCATCTCCAAAAATTTGGACAGAATGGTAGCCAAAGAAAAGATTACCGAAGCCGATAAAGCCAATACACTTGCAAACATCACTACCTTTACCAACATTGAAGAAGGTGTGGAATATGCCAGTTTGGTGGTAGAAGCAGCCACAGAAAACATCGACTTAAAGCTAAAGATTTTTAAACAATTGGACGAGGCCTGTCCAGAGGATACTATTTTAGCAAGTAACACCTCCTCTATTTCCATTACACAAATAGCAGCTGCCACTTCCAGACCGGAAATGGTAATAGGTATGCACTTTATGAATCCTGTTCCAATTATGAAATTGGTTGAGATTATTCGTGGATATAATACCAGTAACGAAGTAACCAGCACCATTATGGACTTGTCCAAGCAGTTAGGAAAAGTTCCAACAGAAGTGAACGATTATCCTGGTTTTGTGGCCAATAGAATTTTAATGCCCATGCTAAACGAAGCCATAGAAACACTTTACAATGGTGTGGCTGGAGTTGAAGAAATTGATACCGTTATGAAACTTGGTATGGCACACCCAATGGGTCCATTGCAGTTGGCAGATTTTATAGGATTAGATATTTGTTTATCTATTTTAAATGTGATGTACGATGGTTTTAAAAACCCAAAATATGCACCTTGTCCTTTATTGGTAAACATGGTTATGGCAGGAAAACTGGGTGTCAAATCTGGAGAAGGTTTTTACGATTATTCTGAAAGCAGAAAGGCAGAGAAAGTCTCTTCTCAATTTTTAAAGTAAAATAATGCCGTCATTGCGAGCCTGTCTGTCGGCAGACAGGGATGTAGGACGTGGCAATCTAATTTGTATGGTCACATATTAAAGATTTCCATGCTTTTTAAATAAAACACTTGTAATGACACAAAAAGCAAAAAATGTCAAAAATAATTCCTTTTAAAGCTGTACGTCCCACACGAGACAAAGTGAGTCTTGTGGCGGCACGTTCGTACCAAAGTTATACAAAGGAGCAATTGGAATCTAGGTTAAGGGACAATCCGTTTTCTTTTTTACAAATTGTAAATCCTGGTTATAGATTTGACAAAGACATTTCTGGAGAAGCACGATATAGTTTGGTTAAAAACAGATATTTAGAGTTTAAGGAAGATGGTATTTTTAAACAGGATGAAACCCCTTGTTACTACGTTTATAGAATTGTGGACAGGGAACAACAGGAATTTAACGGTATTGTTGCTGCCACAAGTGCTTTGGATTATGAAACAGATGTTATAAAAAAACATGAAGATACCATTGCTTATCGTGAAATTATTTTTAAAGACTACTTAAAAACCGTTGGTTTTAATGCAGAACCTGTACTCCTAACCTATCCAGATAACACTGTAATTGATTTCCTAATTAAGAAAATACAAAAAGAACGAGCTGAATTTGAATTCACTACCACATATAGGGATACACATTACTTATGGAAGGTTGATAACCCAAAAATTATTGAATCCATACAAAAGGAATTTGAAAACATTCCCACCATTTACATTGCAGATGGCCATCATAGATCGGCTTCCTCATATTTGCTTTACAAAGATTTAATGGATGCCAACCCAGACCATCAAGGAGATGAGCCCTACAGTTTTTTTATGAGTTATTTAATTCCAGAATCCGATTTGCAAATTCATGCATTTAACAGGTTGGTCAAAGATTTGAATGGTTTGAGCAAAGAAGAATTTTTAATTCAATTGGATACGTTTTACCGAATTGAAAACAGAGGGAGTATGCCTTATCAACCTTCAAAGAAACATCATTTCAGTATGTATCTGGATGGCGATTTTTATTCTCTTTATTTACGTAAAACCATATATCAAATTGAAACCTCTTTAGACGGTTTGGATTCACAAATTCTTTACAAAACCATTTTAAATCCCATTCTAGGTATTGAAGACTTAAGGAACGATCAGAGAATTACTTATATCAATGGAAAAAAAGATTTGGTAAACATTAAAAGCAGTGTGGATAGTGGCGAATCTAAAGTTGGCTTTGTCATGCTTCCTGTTTGTGTGGAAGAAATGAAACAAATTGCCGAAGACGGCCTTACCATGCCACCTAAAAGCACATATATTGAACCTAAGTTGCGAAGTGGAGTGACTATTTACGAATTTTAATTAAATCTATCTTTATTAAGTTGTACCTTGTTTCGCCTTTTTGCCAAACAAGGTGCAATTTGGCAACAAATTATAAATTATGTCCATACAACAAAACCTTCACCATATAAAATCAACATTACCGGAACAAGTCACCCTTGTGGCTGTTTCCAAAACCAAACCTGTAAGCGATATCATGCAAGCTTATGAAGCTGGACAACGTATTTTTGGAGAAAACAAAATCCAAGAAATGGTTGAAAAACAGGAACAGATGCCCAAAGACATTCAATGGCACATGATTGGCCATGTACAACGCAATAAGGTTAAATACATGGCTTCATTTGTAAGTTTGATTCATGGTGTGGAAAATTTTAAAACGCTTAAAGAAATCAATAAACAAGCCAAAAAACACCAAAGGGTTATTGACTGTTTGCTTCAAATAAAAATCGCATCAGAAGATTCCAAATTTGGAATGAGTGCCAACGAAGCTTCAGAGATATTACAATCCAACGAGTTTTCAGAATTAAAAAACACAAACGTGATTGGAGTTATGGGAATGGCCACTTTTACAGAGGACAAAGAACAAATAAAAAAGGAGTTTACACAGTTAAAAACCACTTTTAACCATCTTAAGCGCTTTAAACCAGATCTAAAGGTAATCTCGATGGGAATGAGTGGCGATTATCCCTTAGCAATTGCATGTGGTAGCAACATGATTCGCGTAGGAAGTAGTATCTTTGGCGAACGAAATTAAAATGAATAAAAAGTTTTACTAGCATAGCTAAAACTTTACAAAAAAACAGCTTACATATTTACGCTATATTAGACATAGAAACCACAGGTGGAAAGTATAACGAAGAAGGCATTACCGAAATAGCTATATATAAATTTGATGGCCATCAAGTAGTGGACCAGTTTATTAGTTTGGTAAATCCTGAGAGAGAGATTCAACCCTTTGTTGTAAATCTTACAGGCATTAACAGCAAGATGCTTAAAAATGCCCCTAAATTTTATGAAATTGCCAAACGTATTATAGAAATTACAGAAGACTGCGTGATTGTAGCCCACAATGCCGAATTTGACTACAGGATACTAAGAACGGAATTTAAACGTTTGGGCTTTCCTTACAAACGTAAAACACTTTGTACTGTTTCTTTATCCAAAACACTTATTCCAGACCAAGCTTCTTACAGTTTAGGGAAGCTTGCCAGAGCCCTTGGAATTCCAGTTAGCGATAGACACAGAGCCAATGGAGATGCCATTGCAACGGTTAAGCTTTTTAAAATGCTTCTTGCAAAAGATGTTAAAAAAGCTATTGTAAAAGATGCTATTGTGGTTGAACCTACTTTTAAAATGGAGCCCAGTTTAAAACAAATTTTAAACGATCTTCCAAACATTACAGGAGTTTATTACATACATAATCAAGCTGGTGAAATTATTTATATAGGAAAAAGCAAAAACATTAAAAACAGGATCAGTCAACATTTTACCAATACCAATTCCAAGTCCAAGAAAATTCAATTGCAAACTGCTGCTGTAACCTATGAAGCTACTGGCAACGAACTTGTTGCCCTTTTAAAGGAAAGTCAAGAAATAAAAAGCAACAAACCCATCTTTAACAGAGCCTTAAGAAGAACCATTTTTACACATGCCCTTTATAGTTTTGAAGACGATGATGGCTATTTAAATTTAAGCATTGACAAAGCAGATGGCAGAAAAAAAGCCATTACCACTTTTAGCACCAGAAATAGTGGAAAACAGTTTTTATTTAAAGCTGTGGAAGAATTTCATCTGTGTCAGAAACTGTCCGGATTGTATCCTACCAAAAGCAATTGCTTTAACTATACCGTTAAGCAGTGCGAAGGAGCCTGTATTAAAGAAGAACCCTATGAAACCTACAACAAACGCGTACAACAACTTATAGATAAATACAGCTATGCAAATAAAAACATGGCCATTATTGATAAAGGCAGGGATATAAGTGAACGCAGTGTGGTTTTAATAAAAAATGGTGTTTTTGCTGGATATGGATATATAAATTTAAACTATCAAATTACAAACTCCAGTGTGTTGGAATCTGTAATTACACCCATGGAAAACAATAGGGACACCCAACATATTATTCAAAATTATCTTAGAAGGAATAAGAACCTTAAAACTATAATATTTTAATTATCTTCGTTTACTGCTTTTTTACTTAAAATGAACGACAAACATCACAAAAACTGGAAAGATAAACTTCATGAAATTATTTATGAAGCAGATACACCTGCAGGAAAACTATTTGATGTCATTTTATTGGTAACAATTTTAGCAAGTATTATTCTGGTAATGCTAGAGAGTGTAAAAAGTATAGATGTTAAATATCATAATTTTTTAAACATTTCTGAATGGGTGATTACCATTCTTTTTACTATTGAATATGTTTTAAGAATTATAACTGTAAAAAAACCTTTAAAATACATTACCAGTTTTTACGGCATCATTGATTTACTTTCTACCATTCCTAAATACTTATCTCTAATTTTTGCAGGAACCCATGCTTTAGTAGCTTTAAGAGCTTTACGGTTATTAAGAATATTTAGAATTTTAAAATTAGCTAGATTTTTAGGAGCCTCAAACATGCTGTCATCTGCTTTAAAAGCCAGTCGTGTAAAAATATCTGTTTTTTTATTTGCAGTGATCATATTAGCTGTGATTCTTGGAACCATTATGTATCTGGTTGAAGGAGAAGAAAGTGGTTTTGACAATATTCCTAAAAGTGTCTATTGGTGTATTGTAACTCTTACAACTGTAGGGTTTGGAGATATAACGCCTCAAACACCTTTAGGACAATTTATAGCCTCATTAGTGATGATTTTAGGTTATGGCATTATTGCTGTACCAACAGGAATTGTGTCTGCAGAATATTCTTCACAATCTAAACAAAAAGAAGAACCTAGAAAAAACAATATGGTTCATGTGAACACCCAGTGCTGCGTGAATTGCCTAAACGAAAAACATCAAGATGGAGCCGAATTTTGTTATAAATGTGGATGCAAGTTACATCATGACTAAAACCCTTATAAGCATTGTAGGACCAACAGCCATTGGTAAAACAGCCTTAAGCATTAAACTGGCCAATGATTTTAATACCGAAATCATTTCAGCAGATTCCAGACAGTTTTTTAAAGAGATGCAAATTGGTACAGCTGCTCCCACTCCATCAGAATTAGCCCAGGCAAAACACCATTTTATTCATCATAAATCTGTAGAAGACGATTACAATGTAGGTGCTTTTGAAAAAGATGCCTTACACTTATTAAAGCAGCTTTTCAAAACCCATGATACCGTTATCATGGTAGGTGGCTCTGGTTTATATGTTGATGCCGTAACACAGGGTTTGGACCATTTCCCAAAAGTTCCTGCCTCTATTCGAGAGCAATTGAACAAACAGTTTAAAGAAGAAGGTTTGCAAGCCCTTCAAGAACAATTAAAAACGTTGGATCCTAATTCTTACAAGCATATTGCTATTAATAATCCCCAACGGGTTATTCGTGCTTTGGAAGTTAGCATTGGGTCCGGAAAACCTTATTCTTCATTTTTAAATAAGGCAAAAAACAAACGCAATTTTAAAACCATAAGTATTGGGTTAACAGCCGAGAGGGACATTATCTATAACAGAATCAACAATCGGGTGGATTTAATGATGGAACAAGGCTTATTGACTGAAGTTAAGAACCTTCAAGATAAAAAACATTTAAATGCACTAAACACTGTAGGCTATAAAGAGCTTTTTAAATATCTAGATGGTGAATGGACTTTGGATTTTGCTGTTTCCGAAATCAAGAAAAACTCCAGACGTTTTGCCAAAAGACAACTAACGTGGTTCAGGAAAAAAGAAGACATACTCTGGTTTGATTATAAAACCCCTTTGGAAACCATAATAGAAACCATAAAGTTGAAATAGTTTTTTAAGGTCATAAATCTTATCTACCTAAAAAGTGGCATGTCGCAATTTTAAATCACATTGGGTTGGCAGCAATTGGGCTGGTGAGGTAATGAAGATAGTGGTTATTAAGTTCAACGTATGAAAAACTTCTAAAATTAAAACCAAGTTCAAGGACACAAAAAGTTATTTAATATATCATCAAAAAAAAATCCAGCTATATTTTGATTAAACAAAACAACTAGCTAGATTTATTATTATAAAAACTTAAATTTATTTAAGCACTTTGGTTTACAACCAATCTAAAGCCTTCACCATGAATGTTTAAAATTTCAACATTTTCGTCCAATTTTAAATACTTTCTAAGTTTAGCAATATATACGTCCATACTTCTGGAGGTAAAATAGTTGTCGTCTCTCCAAATTTTGGTTAAAGCCAATTCCCTTGGCATTAAATCGTTTTCATGTAATGCCAGCAAACGCAGCAATTCGTTTTCTTTAGGGGATAATTTTACTTGTTCACCTCCATCATATGTTAAGAAACGCAATTTGGAATTTAAATGGAACTTCCCAATTTTAAACTCAAATTGTTTGCTATCTGCAACTGTTTCTGTAGCTTTACGTTGCATGATTGCCTTAATTTTCATTAACAAAACCTCACTATCAAAAGGTTTGTTTAAATAATCGTCTGCACCTACCTTATAACCTTTAAGCACATCTTCTTTCATGGCCTTGGCAGTTAGGAACACAATGGGTACATCGGTGTTTTTTTCCCTAATTTCTTTAGCTAAAGTAAATCCATCTTTATAAGGCATCATCACGTCAAGAATGCATAAATCAAAATCGTCTTTCTTGAATTTCTCAAAGCCCTCCATACCATTCTTAGCATGGGTTACTTGATAATCGTTCATCGTTAAATAATCCTTAAGGATGGTTCCAAAATTTGGATCATCTTCTACTAATAATATTTTCTTTTGTTGTTCATTCATAGCTTTTACGATATTAATGGAAGTTTGATAATAAACGTACTTCCTTTGTCCTTTTCACTTTCAACTGATATATGACCTTGATGGTCTTCTACTATTCGTTTAACATAGGCTAAACCCAATCCATGACCTTTTACATCATGTCTATCTCCAGTGTGCTCTCTATAAAATTTTTCAAACACTCTTTTTTGTGCTGCTTTGCTCATGCCACTTCCTTGATCTTTGATCCTCAATAAAATATTGGTACCTACATTTTCGGTAGTCACATCAATTATTGGTGCCCTGGATTCTGGAGTGTATTTTATGGCATTGTCCAGAATGTTAACAATAACATTGGTAAAATGTGTTTCGTTTGCCAAAACGGATGAATTTTCTGCAGACAAATTCACTTTTATTTTTCCTTTCCTGTCCTCCACTATCAATTCAACATGTGTAATGGCATCTTCTATTATGTCGTGCAACAACACACGTTCCTTACTAATGTTTAATTCGTTTCTTTCAAGTTTAGATATTCTTAATACATTTTCAACTTGTGCATGCATGCGCTTGTTTTCTTCTTTTATCATTTTAAGATAACGCAATACTTTGTCCTGATCTGTAATGACAGTTGGGTTCCTAATGGCATCTAAAGCTAGGTTAATGGTTGCTATAGGTGTTTTAAACTCATGTGTCATGTTGTTGATGAAATCTGTTTTTATTTCAGATATTTTTCGTTGTTTCAGTAATTGCATCAGGGCACTTGTATAGGCAATGATGATGATGGAGGTAAAAATAATTGAGAGCAATGTCATTTTTATGATGGACGATTGCACAAACACGTTTCTTTTTGGAAAATTAACCAACAACCTGTAATTACTTCCATCGTTTTTATTCTGAAAAACAGGTACACTATAGGTGGATTCTGTTATCAATTCAAAATCTTCCGATTGAATTTTGGTGGCCAAATCGTTACTGTAAATAGCAAATTGAAAATCTATATCAATGTTGTCCTCGTTTAACTTGTTCTTTAAAAGGCTTTCTATTTCCTCTTTGGTAACACGTTTATGGATTGGCACTCTATAAGATAAATCTTCGTAAGCTGTATCGTAAAAAATTTCAGCCCCTTTGGACAGTTTTCCAAACTCGAACATCATGGCATCTAAATTCAGATTAGAATTAGACTCCAAGGCGCTGCTTTTCAATACTTTGGTTTCCCTATCGCTCAATACCTTTTTTATATTAATACTGTCTAAACCTATGTCAAAGATCGATGAAGATAATTTGTAATTCTCTTCTAAAATACTGTTTCTATATATTAGTTTTTCATTGGAACCACTTCCCTCTTCTTTCAAATACAATTCCCTAAAAGCCGTTGTATCTGGCTTTACGCCTTGGTCCAATAAATCTTGAAATTTCAATACATATTCCTTAAACTCCCTGTCTTCAATGTTTTTTGATGTGAAGCTTAAGGCTTTTTTAACATTGAATGTAAATTGCTCTTCTTCGTTTTTAAGAGAGTTATTGATATAATATGCTTGAACGAAAATGATTCCTACCAAAGACAAGCTCATTAATAGAATCAGTATGATGAATAACTTTTTGTTCATCGTTCAAAATTAACATTTTAACATTTAGTTTACTTATCATTTAACCTTACATTAACAAAAATGTTAAAATTTAGGTTTTATGCTATCAAGTTAACGATTTTGTTATGAGTAAGTTGTACTTGTTGCTTGGTTTCTTCCAGGTCTTTGTTGGTTATTACAAAATGGGATTTTGAAATTTTGGATTCGTCGCTCCATTGATTGTTTATAATGGCTTGGATTTTTTCAAGAGTGGTATTGTCCCGTTTTAAAAGTCGTTTTTTTCTTAGCTCCAAGGGAGCTGTTACGGTTATTATTAAATCACAATCCTTATAGGCACCATTTTCAAATAAAATAGCCGATTCTTTTAAAACATAGGGAGCTATCTGTTTTTTTAACCAATTTTTAAAATGAGATGCTACCTTTGGGTGTACCACAGCATTCATTTTTTTTAGGTTTTCAGCATTATTAAAAATTTTATCTGCCAAAAAAGGCCTGTTCAATGTATTGTCTTTATAGGCTTCGTCTCCAAAAAGCGCTTTGAGTTTCCGTTTAATTATCTTGGATCTGTTCATCAGTTTTTTAGCTTCATCATCTGCTATGTAAACAGGTATCCCTAAAGCTTGAAACTGTTTTGCCACAGTGGTTTTACCACTTCCAATTCCTCCTGTTAAACCTACTATTTTCATTCTATAATAATAAATTCAATATGTTCTTGAGATAATTTCACATGCTTTACCTTTTCTGGTTTTTTTATAATTTTAGGAACCAAATACTCTGAGCTTGACTTAATGTCATTGTAATCGCAAACTATTTCAAAATCGGTTTCTTTAATGTTGTTGTAGTTGGATAAACTTGTGTAATAAGTTACGTAAACTTTTTTAGGAAAATACTTTATGGTGATGTTTTCTGGAATATTAATTACTGACACTGGAACTTTTACGTGACCTTCGGTAAATTTATCTACCTGAGCTTTAATATTTGTGTTTTTTGCTGAAAATTTCAGGTTTCCATTCTTGTTCTTAGGCATCTTTAATGGCACAGAAGTATGTATGTCTGTTTTAATGTCTTTTAAGCGCAAGGAATCTGTTTCCACGAAAGCTATTTTGGATACCAATATTTCTGGACCAATGATTTTGATGGAATCTGGATTTATCTGTATGGAATCCAACAAATCATAGCCTTGTGCAAACTGTATTTTGGTTTTTAATTTTACTGGAACTTTTTTTACGGCATTAACATCGTACCTAAATTTTATGGTATCTGGAGTAATGCTTACAATCTCTTCATCTTTTGGAAATTGGGTATTTAACTCCGAATAGCCTTGGTTCTTGTTCCAAACATAAAACGTATCTGTGTTTGAAATGTTTTTACTGAAATCTATGGTTATTTCAGGTTCTTTAAAATAATATTTCAACAGATTGAAACCATGAGTACGTAAGGTAATATTCAACTTATGAGAGTCATTGTTCAATACCAAATGTCCTTCTGGTACTTGTATCTTACTAATTTTAAAGGTAATGGTGTTTGTGTATGTATTGGATAGTTTTAAAAACAAAAGCACCACAAAAGACAACAAAACAAACAAAAGAAACACATTTATTTTTTTGTTCCTGAAAGATGCCAATATTTTAGATTTTATCCGTTTGATCATGATTTTTTAAAAAATAACTCCGGAAATTGTTTTTCTGGTTCCTTTTTCAGGATGTTTATTAAAATATTGGCTTTTAAAAACCCTAAACCATACCCATAAAATTGAATCGCTATGGCCACCATTGCCAATACTGCAATATACAGTTGTCTGGTTTTAATTAACGCTAAAATAAAAGCCATTATAAAGTAAATGATATAGAAAATCATAAAAATTTTAATAGCCAGAAAATACCACAAAAGGACGCTAAACACAAATCCCATTAAAAAAAGGGAAGGAAACCAATAGGTTATTTTTTTTGTTTTAGGATGCCAACGGTTCAAGATAGGCCTTACCAAACCAAACTTATGGACTTGTTTGTAAAATTTAGACCAGGAAATTCTACGTTTATGATAAACAAAAGCTTCTGGAATTAATTTTGTTTTATACCCTAAATTCCAGAGTCTAATGGACAAATCTGGGTCTTCGCCTGGATGAATTTCACCAAATCCTTTTGATGTGACAAAAGCTTCTTTTGAAAGTCCCATATTAAAACTCCTAGGCTGAAAGGTATTGACACTGGTTTTGTTTCCCCTAATGCCTCCTGTGGTTAAAAAAGACGTCATTGAAAAATTTATCGCTTTTTGAATGTTTGAAAAAGAATCATGCGAAGCATCTGGCCCTCCAAAACAATGCACAAAATCTTGTTCCAAACTAGTTTGAACTTCATTCAAATATTGAGGAGGTAAAATACAATCGCTATCCAGGATAATGAAATAATTGCCTTTGGCTCGGCTCATTCCATAATTTCTGGAATCTCCTGGACCTGTGTTTTCTTTAAAAAAATAAGCAATGTCCAGTTTTTCTTCAAATATACTTATAACACTTTCAGAAGTTATGACAGA